>JACMMM010000090.1 GCA_014379065.1 Saprospiraceae bacterium | reverse complement strand
TTGGGCTTTATGCTGGCGGAGATGCAGCATATTCAGCGGACTTACCCGGGGAATACTTGGTAATATTTCACACCGCGATATTGTTTAAAACACTAAGGAACTAAGATACACTAAGGCTAATAGGGGCTTTGGAAGCGTAACACTTAGTGCTCCTTAGTTCCTTAGTGTTTTAATTTTTATATTCGGGGTGTTAAACCACTGCCTCCTCCAATATCGTCAATCTCATCTTTTCCGCATCCAATCGCGCTTGAATCCCGTACGGGAACGTCGCCTGATGCTCCGCATGCCCAAACGGAATGCCGTACACCACCGGAATGCCGAGTCCTCCCAAACGGTCGCGCAATGCATCCGGTAACGAGAGCGAGGGACTGTCTTGCTTGGGTTGGCAATCGTTGAAAACACCCAGCGCAATCCCGGCAGCCTGTGCCAAATCGGTGGCCTGCAGCAGTTGCGTCAACATCCGATCCAAGCGGTAAGGTTGTTCGCCCACATCTTCGATGAACACGATTTTGTTTTTGAAAACCGGGGCGAATTTCGTTCCTGCCATAGACGAGAGCAGCGCTAAATTCCCACCCGTTAGTGCACCCTTGGCTAGGCCGGGCGTGATCATGAAGGGTTGGTACTCAGGCGGCTCCATTTCTGAGCCCTCTGTTTGTGCGGCAATTTCATAAGGCGCAACCGGTCGCATCAGCACCGAGCGAAAATGTTGCAGCGTGTCTTCTGGGTAGTCCGAAGCCGCCACCGGGCCGTGAAACGTCACCAAGCCCGTGCGTTGGTGAATAGCAAGGTGCAAGGCCGTCACGTCGCTGTAACCAATAAGTAGCTTGGGGTGTTGGCGAATGAGATCGTAATCAATGTGCGGCAGCAACCTCGTCGCCCCATAGCCGCCGCGAATGCACCATACTGCTTCTATTTCAGGGTTTTTGAAAGCCCAGTGCAGGTCGGTCAGGCGTTCCGCATCCGTGCCCGCGAGATAACCGTTGAAGGAACGGAGGTTTTTCCCTTCCACAATTTTGAAACCGAATTGGGTCAGGTTAGCAATTCCTTTGGCCAGTTTTTCCTGCGAGGGTGGGCTACACGGTGCGATGAGCGCCACGGTAGCACCCTCGCGTAACAGGCGGGGTTTGATCAGGCGCGGTTTGTTGGTATTCGGGTTTTCGGCCATGATATTGAATTTGGGAAGTCCGGCAGCCAGCGCAGCAAGCCCGGTAGTTTTGAAGAAATGGCGGCGGAGCATGATTGATTTGTAAAATGGTTTGCCTGCTGACTGTCTGGCCCTGTAGCTTGTAATCCAAAGGCGGTCCGCTTCATTCCTTTATTGGAATGTAAATATTAAACTTGGCTCCCTGCCCGGCCTTACTCTCTACTGTAATTAACCCATGGTGGTTTTCAACAATCTTCTTGCAGATGGCCAGGCCTACGCCGGTCCCGGAATATTCATTTTTGTTGTGCAAACGCTGAAAGATCTCAAAAACCTTGTGCGCATATTTTTGGTCGAAACCAATCCCGTTGTCCTTCACCGAAATATGGTGATAATGTTGCTCATGGACAGCGCCTTCGGCTTTTACTGAATGGCCAGCGACCACGTCCGCTTCAATTTTTATTACGCAGGGTTGTCCGGGTTTGCTATACTTGAGTGCGTTGCCAATAATATTTTCAAATAACTGCTGAAACTGCAAGGGTATGCCTTCCAGCACCGGCAGTTTCTCCAAGATAATGGCTGCGTTTTTCTCTTCGATGAGATGTGTCATGGAAGTTTTGACTTCCTCGAGAAGAAGGTTCAAATTGACCGGTTGCAGATTTTTTTCTGTCGAAGTAGTGCGCGAAAAAGCGAGCAGCGACTCGATCAGTTGCTGCATGTAATCTGCGGAAAAGAGCATGCGGTCAATAAATTCCCGTTGCGGCGGAGGTAAGGTTTCCCGGCTTTTTTCATTGAGAAGATTACCGAACATTTTAATCTTCCGGATCGGTTCCTGAAGATCATGGCTGGCGATGTAATTGAATGCTGTCAGTTCCCGATTGCTTCTTTCGAGCTCGGTATTTTTTTGAGCCAGTTGATCACGGTGTTGTTCCAGCTCCATTTCTGCTTGTTTTTCCCTGGTAATGTCTCGAATAAAAGAAATGAAAACCAGATGGCCACCCTGCGAGGAACGGGCGATCGAAAGATCAATGTAAAATTCCTGTCCGTTCTTTTTGAGCGCAGTAATTTCAATGGTTTTATTTAGGACACGGACTTCCCCGGTATTGTGCATACGTTCAATCCCCTTGAGATGGCTTTCGATATACTGAGGCGGTATGATGGTTTCCGTAAGGCTTTTTCCAGTGACCTCTTCCTTGGCCCAACCAAATATTTCCTCGGCTTTGGGATTCCATAAGAGGATGTTGCTGTCTTCATTTATTACGATAACTGCATCTGGAGCATTAAAAATGAGTTGCCGGAAAGTTTCCTCGCTTTCTTTTAACTGCTCATTGAGCCGGAATTGTTGGGTGATATCCTGACAGGTGCCCACCAGTTTGTAGGGTTTTTTGTCTTCGTCCACCAATAACTCTCCTTTCCCTTGCAGGGTTTTTTCTGTACCGTCCTCACACAAGATACGCATGGTGTAATCTGCGGCATTCAGGGTTTGCAGTGTTTCCTGAATTTCATCTAAGCGCTTTTGCCGGTCATCAGGGTGCACCAGAGAAAGAAAGCGCTCAAATGTGATCGTTTCTGACTGCGGTTCCAGACCATAAATGCGATACATCTCATCGCTCCAGTTGATTTCACCGGTGGAGATAAACCAGCTCCAGTTGCCAAGATGTGTAAGGGCCTGTGCTTGTTTATGAAGTTCTTCACTTCTTTCCAGGCGCTTGAGCATGTGATGGCGCTGGGTCACGTCCATGACCGTTCCATTCATCTTGACCGGCTTCCCGTCGCGGAAAGTGACCACACCGCGGGACCAAACAACTTTTTCTTTTTGATCTTTAATATAACGGTATTCGGCTTCATACAGGCCATCTCCCTTCATGGCATTTTCAATAGCCTCTTTGACCATTTTTCGATCGGAAGGATGGACGTTATCCAGAAAAGACATCAAATTGCTTGTGCCTTCCATTTCAAATATCTTAAATAACTGGGGGGAAAAGGTAGATCCCTGTCCTTCCAGATTCCATTCAAAACTGCCCAGGCCGGCGATATCCTGGGCTTCACGGAGCTGTTGTTCGTTATGCTCCAGGCGCTTGATGGCCTCCTTCTCGCTAGATATGTTGATGGCTATACCAATGATTTGCGATGGAATCCCCTCCGGAGTTCTTTTGAAAACGGATTCGTAGGCACGGTGCCATTCATAATGGCCTTGCTTATGGCGTACCCGGTATTCATTGGTGTGCAAGGCTCCGTCTGCTACTTGGGAAAAACTTTGAATATGCTCGAAAGCTTGCGGCAAATCCTCCGGGTGGATGATCTGGGCTACAACACTATCGCCCATGGTCTTCATGTCATCCTCGCTATATCCAAGCATCTCCTCTCTTTTATGGTTGGTAAAAATTTCCTTTTGTTCCAATAAATCAAAAACATACAGGACACCGGGCGTGGTATTGTTGATCTTTTCAATAAAGTGAAGATGCTCGTTGATCTTTTGTTGCTTAAGGTCAAAAAGGGTCTTAAAACTGAGTTCTTCCTGCAAGGTGGTGAATCTGTCCACCTCCTCCATAATTTTGACAAAATCTGCATTTTCCCTACTGTAGCGTGGCAGAAAATCCCGAAACCCTTTTCTACGTGCAAAACTCACTTTGGCAATGTCCTCAATCACGATTTCGTCGGATTGTATGTTCGGCAGAAGGTTTTCAGTCCAGGCGGTTAAGCTGTCTTCAATAAATTGAAAGGCATTATTCTGGACAAGGTGTTCCAGAAACTTGCGCGTGCCCTCTATGGACAAAGCGATCAATTCATCCTCCGAAAAATGAGAAAAATACCGGAGCAGTGGTACCTTTTCATCCCGCGAGATTTTCAACATGTAGATGGAGAACACTTCCAGTTTTTCGTCAAGCAAAAACTGCGCATATGCTGGCAAATGCTCAAAATGCAAAGGACCTTCCTGCATGTGTGTTGTTTTTAGTTCAAGTTCAAATCACTCTGCAAAGGAAAAGTTTTTTTGTATATGCTGTCTGTATTTACTCAGACGTGTAAAATTAGTAAGACACCAGACTACTGGACATTTTGACATTGGACATTGGACTTGCACTCTAAAAACTTGAAAATCATGCATTTGCTGAACCGTATCTAACGTCCAATGTCAAAATGTCCAGTAGTCTGGATGCTGGCACCTATTCGTTAAAGGCTGAAATTGTACCCAGAGTATTATGACGAGTACGGATCTTATTGCACCGTTAATTTCCGCACAAAAGACTCCCCATCTTCCATGGTCAGCTTGATAATGTAAACACCCAAGGACAGCGTACCTGTTCCGATGGTCAGTTTGTTATTGCCTTTACTGAGGGGACTGGTATTCGTGCTAACAATTTTCCCTTGGAAGTCATAGATATCGATCCGAAGGTTCGTTTCACCCTTTATTGATACGGGCAGTTGTACAGAGGTGTTTCCCAGCCCAGTGGGGTTGGGGAATGGATCACCGACAATGGGGCCAGCCCTGCTTTCAAACTTGACTTGTCGCACATCGGAGTATTCAAAATGACCGTCAAGATCGACCATTTTCAGGCGGTAGTAGAAGTTGGTATTTGTGTATGCATTTGGGTCGAAGACATTTTTATCTATCAGATTATAATATCGATTTGATTGGCTATTCCCCGCTGCTGCAACTGTATCTATTGTTATCCAGCTAATACCCTGAATACTGCGCTGTATATCGAAATGCGAGGAGTTGATTTCGTTGGCCGTTATCCAATCAAGTTGCGCGTCAGTAGCGTTGAGTGGACGGACTGTAAACGCCACTAGTTCTAAAGGAAGAGGTGCTGAAGGTGGATTTGTGGCAATAAGGTCAACTTGAGTAGATAACCATGGGGCTGTGTTAGCTAAGCTGAATACCTTAGTTTCACTGCCACCTCCGCTTGTCTTCCACATGAGACCAGCCATACCAGAAGGGTTTGAAATACCTGACAATCTAAATCTACCTAATCTATAGGTAGAAGGTGAAAAGTCTATTTTAGCTATTTTTTGATTAAATTCAGTCTGGGTAGAAAAAACAATCCCATTTAAGTTTACTATTAACAGCGTACCAATAATAGTAGTTGCCGTGTTAGAAAAATATCCTTGTTGGACTACATTGACTGTAGTAGCGCAATCATTAGGGTTAGTATAAGAAGTTGATATAAACGTGTTAAATCCAGGATTTAAAAACCCACAAACTGTTTGGTCTACTTTAGACAAG
>JACMMM010000800.1 GCA_014379065.1 Saprospiraceae bacterium | reverse complement strand
TTGAGGGGTTGAGGGGTTGAGAGGTTGAGAGGTTGAGGGATTGAGGGGTTGAGAGGTTGAGAGGTTGAGGGGTTGAGTTCTTTTCGGAGGGGAATTGTTTTTTATTCCCAAATTTGCCGCAAGATAGGCAGCTGTGGGAATTTGCCGAATAAGCTTTCCCAATTCCTGTCTTTTACCCCTCAACCCTAAACATTCTACCATAAAAGGTTTAAACAATGGAACCAATCGCTTGCAAAGAAGTCATCCAAAAAGAACACGAACACCTGCTCCTGCGCCGCCAAAAACTAGAGATGGAGCATGGCACGGAGGCAAAGCCAAACTGGTTCGGCATCGCCCTTTCGGGTGGGGGCATCCGCTCGGCCACGATCAATTTGGGGTTTTTGAAAACATTCAACAAGTATGGCATTTTGCAAAAGGCCGATTACCTGAGCACGGTTTCCGGGGGAGGTTATACCAGTGCCTATGTGCATGGAACGGCTAGGGAAACGGGAGATTTCAGCAAACTCTTTTGTGCTGAACATATTGAAGCCATGCGCAAACATGGCGAGTACTGGGTGCCTCATACCGGATTTTTGGGCAAAACTGGAAACCTGATCTTGCTCATGATCGCTTTTATAATCAGCTGGCTGATGAGCCTGGTCAGCCCGATTATCGTATTTGGTATCGCTTATTGCGCTTACCTTATCGGTGCAAGTTGTTTGGGCGAAAACCCATTTTCAGATTATAATTTTTTGGCCGGCCATGAATGGAGCTGGTGGGCGGTGGTCATTCCCGGCGGGCTGTTTGCCATTCACTTTTTGGCGAATATTGTGCTCAATTTCAATCTGGGCATCTCCAAGCGATTCAATCAGGTGGAATCCATACTGGTTGGATTGGCGCTTGTACTTTATGCCTGGGTGGTCATCGTGGGCTACAAAGGCATCGGCAATATTCCGCTCGACGACAAAGTGACGTACGCCATCATCGCCGTTTTGCTTTTTTGCATTGGCTTCTTCACGAATCCCAATGCGCTGAGTTTCCACCGGTTTTACCGCAAACAATTGGCCGACCTTTTCCTGCGCTTCTCGGGCGACTACGAAAATATGCCCTTGGGAAAAGTTTTTGACGCAAAATCCAAAGACCCAAAAGATTACCTCAGCCCATACCCGCTCATCAATACTTGCCTCAACCTCATGAACCCGCTCAAGGACGAGGCTTTCCAAGGTACAAAAACAAGCGATTATTTTTTGCTGAGCCCATTCTATTGCGGCTCAAAGCTGGTCGGTTATGTGCCCACCGACCGTTATTTTGATTATCAACGTATGACCATCCCCGCTGCGGTCGCCATTTCGGCGGCAGCCCTCAACCCTGGCATGGGCGTTTATTCCAACCGGGTTTTGAGCCTTTTGATGACGACTTTTAATTTTAGACTTGGCTTTTGGATCTCCAACCCGCTTATTCTGGTGAGGGCGCGCGCCATCGTGTGGTGGCCTTTGTACTTTTTCTATGAATTGCTGGGGCGCATCGGCTCGAGAAAAAAGATGATCAATATCTCCGATGGAGGGCACATCGAAAACCTGGGGGCTTACGAACTGCTTCGCCGGGGTTGCAGGCTCATCATAGCGGTAGACGCGGCAGAAGATAAAATTTATGCTTTTGCCGACCTCAACAACTTCATCATCCGTGCCCGCAACGAAATGGGGTTTGAAATCAGATTTCGTCAAAACGAACAGCCCGAAGACCTGATCCGACCACGTGCCTCACAGGTGTATTCTTCCAAACGATACGCCGTTGCCGATATTTATAAATGTTGGGAAGAAGTGGCCGACCCCACGCAGGAAGACGGCAAAAAGATCGTCAATTACTCAGAAAAAGAGCGGAATGCAATGGGGCCCGTTGGCACTTTTGTTTATGTAAAATCTTCCGTACGGGCACCAGAAGGGAAACCCGATCTCGACAAAAGGGAGACGTTGAAGTACGGAACCTACAAATACAAAATATACCACCCCGACTTCCCGCACGAACCTACCAGCGATCAGTTTTTTGACGAAATCCAATGGGAAGCCTACTTTCAATTGGGCCGCTATATCGGCGCAGAAGTGCTGGGCGTCACGGATTTGGAAGCCGCAGTTGCAGAAAGACCGACGGTTGAAAATCTGTTGGATTGGTTTGACAATGGGGTCAACTTCTTTGAAGCCAAACCGCCCACGGCTGCTGAGTCAGCTCCGCCAACTACCCGGGAAGAAGGCGATTTAGAGAGCTTCAGAATGCCACAGGCAGGTGCTCCAGCCACATCGCCAGAGAAAGAAGAGGTGAAGTATCAAATGTAACCAAAAGCAGTAATTTCGCCGCTCAGCAAAATAAAATCTTCTTGCATAGTGGAATACAGACCGAGCGAAATCGAGCCTACCTGGCGAAAATGGTGGATTGACAACAACACTTACAAAATTGAAAATCAGGGAGGTAAGCCCAAATATTACATCCTTGATATGTTCCCTTACCCGAGCGGAGCAGGGCTGCACGTTGGCCACCCTTTGGGTTATATCGCGTCCGATATCCTCGCGCGCTACAAGCGGCTGCGTGGTTTCAACGTGCTCCATCCCATGGGCTTCGATTCTTTCGGACTCCCTGCGGAGCAATACGCCATTCAAACGGGGCAACATCCGGCCATTACCACGGAGCAAAACCTCACGCGCTACCGTGAGCAGTTGGGCAATATTGGTTTTTCCTTTGATTGGAGCAGGGAAGTGCGGACTTCCGACCCTGATTTTTATAAATGGACACAGTGGATTTTTATCCAACTGTTCAATCATTACTATGATCACGATGCTGACAAAGCGCTTCCTATCAGCGAACTCGAAAAACGTTTTTCAGTCTCTGGCAACGCAGGTGTCCGGGCTGTGTGCGACGACGATACGCCCGCCATTTCCGCAGCCCAATGGAATGTCTGGAGCGAGCAGGAGCAACAACTTTTCCTGCTAAAATACCGCATCACCTTCCCCGGCGAAGAGTATGTCAACTGGTGCTCAGCCCTCGGTTCGGTGCTTTCCAACGACGAGGTGAAAGACGGCGTGAGCGAGCGCGGCGGCCATCCCGTGGAGCGCAAACTCATGAAGCAATGGGTGATGCGCATCACCGCCTACGCCGACCGCCTGCTAGAAGGACTGAACACGATAGACTGGCCCGAATCCATCAAAGAACAGCAGCGCAACTGGATCGGAAAATCGGTGGGGGCATCGATGAAATTCACCATAGACGCTCCCCTCCCAGTTGGGGAGGGGTCGGGGTTTATCGAGGTTTTCACCACCCGTGTGGATACCATTTACGGCGCGACCTTCATGGTCATCGCACCTGAATTGGATTTGGTCAAAACCCTGACTACCGATGCGCAACGCAGCGATGTGGATGGCTACATCAAATGGACTTCCGGGCGCTCCGAAATAGAGCGCATGGCCGACACCAGAAAAGCCACAGGGGTTTTCACAGGCTCCTATGCCATCAACCCTGCCAACGGCGAACGTGTGCCCATTTGGATTGCCGATTATGTGCTGGCGGGCTATGGCACTGGCGCGGTAATGGCCGTCCCCTCTGGCGACCAGCGCGACTGGAATTTTGCCACAGCCTTCAATCTTCCCATAGTGCCCATTATGGACAGTCAGAAAGATTTGGACACGGCAGCAGACCCGAGTAAGGAAGGCCGTTACATCAATTCTGAACGGATCAATGGCATGATCTACGCGGAGGCGGTTCCGACCCTCATCCAATGGCTCGAAGAAAAAGGTCTTGGGCGCGGAAAAACGCAATACAAACTCCGCAACGCGGTTTTCAGCCGCCAACGCTATTGGGGCGAACCCGTGCCGGCAATATGGGAAGACGGCGTACCTACGTTGCTCGACGAAAAAGAATTACCACTTGTACTGCCTTCCGTAGACAAATATCTGCCCACAGAAACCGGTGAACCGCCACTCGCACGGGCCAAAGGTTGGAAATACGAACTTTCTACCATGCCCGGTTGGGCAGGTTCTTCGTGGTATTTTTATCGCTACATGGACCCTCATAATGAGCACGAATTCTGCTCGAAAGAGGCCAGAGACTATTGGCAAAAAGTAGATTTCTATATCGGTGGCTCGGAACATGCGGTGGGCCACTTGCTGTACAGTCGTTTTTGGAACCACTTTTTGTACGATATGGGCTTGGTGCCGCACCGGGAATTTGCCCAGAAATTGGTGAATCAGGGGATGATTCAAGGCCGCTCGAACTTTGTCTATCGCGCCAAAGAGCGATTTTTTGAAGAGTATTTGTGGCTCAAAGTACTTCAACCTTATTTTAATGAAGAAGGTGCCATCAATATTTCAGGGCCAGATTTTGAAGAAGAAATCACCTACGATTTTGCATTTGCGACCAACAACCTGGTCATTGAAGTCACTTCCATCAAACAGATGGACAAAATCGAGCGCATCCGCAGATCTGCCCTCTCCGACGGCAAACGTCTCATGGTGCTGTACAATGAAGAACTGACCGAACAAATCAACGAGCCGGATGCGATTGCTGAAAAAATACGCCGTGCCTTGGCCAGCCGGGAGGATTACATTGTCAGCTCGGAGTCGCCAACGAGCGAACAACTGTTTGTCTCCCACAGCCTGTTGTACAAATACAGCCCCGAGGCGGTCACCAAACTCCATGTGGATGTGAACATTGTGGAAGATGATGTGCTTGTATTGGAAAAAGCCCGGGCTGCGCAGCAGTTTGCCAACTCGAACTTTAAACTCGATGCAGAGGGCAAATACACTTGTTCGTGGGAAGTGGAAAAAATGTCGAAATCCAAGTTCAACGTGGTCAATCCCGATGACATCGTGGCCGAACACGGCGCCGATTGTTTTCGGATGTTCGAGATGTTCCTAGGGCCGATTACAGACGCAAAACCTTGGAACACAAAGGGAATCTCGGGTGTGAGCGGCTTCTTGCGCAAATTCTGGAGCATGTTTTTTGAAGGAGAAAACTTCCGCGTCACCGACGAAACCCCCACCCGCGACGAACTTCGCGTCCTCCATACCTGCATCAAAAAAGTGACTGACGACATTGAGCGTATGAGCATGAATACCTGCGTCAGCCATCTCATGATCGCCACCAACGATCTGCGCGGCCTCAAATGTGCCAAACGCGCTGTGCTCGAACCCTTAGTCATCCTCATCGCGCCCTTTGGCCCGCACATCGCTGAAGAACTCTGGCATCGACTCGGCCACAACATGAGCGTTTGCGACGCTGCCTGGCCAATTCACAATGAAGAATTTTTAAAAACTGATTCCAAAGAATACCCCATTCAAATTAATGGAAAACTCCGTGGTACCATCGAATTACCCACCGATATATCTGCTGCCGACGCAGAAGCTGCCGCACTTGGGTTAGAACTCGTGCAAAAATGGCTCAATGGAAAGATGCCTCAGAAGATTCGTTTTATTCCGGGTAAGATTATTAGCATATCTGTATGAGTTGAATTACAATATAAAATCCGTATAGTTTTCGCGGTTGATGCACTGAAAAGATGCCTCAGGATATGCCTCTGTCCAAGATTGAGGTGGTTT
>JACMMM010000799.1 GCA_014379065.1 Saprospiraceae bacterium | reverse complement strand
GCTGGCCAGTCTGATCAGGCTGTACATCCTTGATCCCTTCGACTTTGACCTGCAGATGACACTGGCAGCAAAAGAAGCCGAACCGATCCGCCTGGGCGATCCCAATGGTGCGAAGCTCGGGTGGAACAGCTGGTGCTTTGCCGGTAATACCATGGGGGAAACAAGCGCACTGTTTCCGATTGCGGCGTCGTCGACACAGCCCCCTGTCCCTGCTACAGAGGAGATCAGGTTCACACACGAAAAAAAAGAACCTTCAACCCTGATCGACTATTATCAGCAGGAGCTGGCCCGGCTGCGCGACCTGGCTGCCGACTACGCCTCCAACCACCCGGAGCTATCGGCCATGGTCAGCGGACAGCTGGCCGACGCCGGTGTGGAGCGGCTCTTCGAAGGAGTGGCCTTCCTGAATGCCAACCTGCGGCAGAAGTTGGATGATGATTTTCCGGAGATTATCCACGATCTCATTGATGCCATACAGCCCAATTATCTGCGCCCTATTCCGGCGACCACCATCGTGGCGTTTACGCCGAAAGCAAACTGCACCGGATCACAGACAATACCACCGGGTACCGAACTAAAATCATTCCCTATAGACGGCACAGAATGCCTGTTCACCACCAGCTACCCGGTAGAGATTCATCCGCTGGAAATTACTGGCGCGAGCTTTGCCCAACCTTCCGGCCAGCCGACTGCCATAACGATCAAGTTTAAATTGTCCGATATGGGGCTTAGTACCTGGAAAGTGAATACGCTTAGGCTGTTTCTGGCTGGTGATCAAAATGACGCGGCGAACATGTATCTGGTATTGATGCGTTATCTGAAGATGATTGTTATAACGCCGCTCCAAAATGGTCGAACACACACACTGGATGCATCACACCTTAAAGCGGTTGGCTTCGCAGATGAAGAGTTGCTCTTTCCGACCACATCTTCCGCTGCCAGCCATCAATTATTGTTGGAATACTTCATTCAGCCGGATAAATATCTTTTTATTGATTTACAAGGGTTGGAAAAGTGGCTTGATCGCGGTGACGGGATGGAGTTCGAGGTACGCTTTGAGCTGGAAAAACTTTCCTTTGCCCTGCATCAGGTGACCAAGGCCGACTTTGAACTGTACGCGACACCGGCGGTGAATCTTTTCAAGCACCAGGCGAAGCCTTTATCAGTGACAGATCGTAAGGCAGAATATCCAATAAGGCCTGAAGGAATCCATCCTGAGCACTATCAGGTGTATTCCGTAGAAAAGGTTAGCGGTTTCGTACGAGGATATGCCAATGCAATCTCTTACGTTCCCCATGAGCAATATACCGGCAGAACGGGTGGCAACCCTTTGTTCAAGCTACGTAAACATAAATCTAAGCTCCGTTCATGCATTGATTTCAATATTGCGGTAATCGATAGAGCCATGACAAAACTTCCTGCGTCAGAGCTTCTTGATATTTCTCTTACCTGCACCAACAGTGCTCTTCCAAGCAATCTGGTCGTCGGTGACGTATGCATCCCGAATGCTAATTCGCCGGTATTTGCAACATTCAGCAATATAAAAATCATTACCCGGAGCGCCAATCCAACACTCGCAAACAACCGGCTCTGGAAGAATTTATCCCTTTTTGGAACAAACCTGCATCGGATCAATAGTAAAAGTCTAATCTCACTGCTGGAGACGTACATACTTTCCGACAGTCGGGATAATCAGGAAGTTCAGAAATGTAAAACACGACTTGAAGGTATTGTTGGTCTCCGCATCACGACGATAGACCGCCTTTTCGGCGGATCAATGCAACGGGGTTGGGAAATCAGAATCCAGTTACAAAAGGATTGTTTTACGTCCGATGGAGAAATGTACCTGTTCAGCGCCATACTTGAACGGTTTATGGCTCTGTTTGCCACACAGTCTGCCTTTACCCTGACAGTTATTGAAGATGTGCACGGCAAGCAGGAATACAGATGGCCTGAGCGGATGGGGAAGAGGCCGCTGCTCTGATTGCAGGAGCAACTGGTTTTAAACAGCAGAAAGAGGAAGCATGGTTGTCTTGGGCAATCGGTTTAAATAGAGCTTTCATCAAACAGATAAGGATCCGTATATGACGCCAGCATTGCAGAAAGAAGCGGAACGCCAGGTACTGACTATGCAAAACGAACTGTCACTATACAGGCAATTCATATCTTCAGGATTTTCAAAACCAGGGTATATGCCCAACCAATCACCCGCATGGCACATCTCTAACGAAACGTTTGATGGTGACTTCGCTTTGGACGAGGTTCTTGCACAGAAACTTGCCACCAACGTAGTTTCAAGCAAGCCCGAAGCCGACTTGTTGAGTGCTTACCTGAGCTACACCCCCGGTCCGGATGCCGGTTTCGGCGAACAACTTAAGGATGCAACATTTAGCAAAAACAATGTTTCTGGTACTCTAAATGCCACCAGACAGTCTGCTGAGGCAGCTATAGCTCAAAGCAAGATAAACAGTGCCGCTGCAAGAATTACTGCCGGTACGGCGCAGAGTGTGAAGATCAACAGCCACATGACCCTCTATAACGCCAACAAAAGCGGGAAAGGCAGGCCGAGATTACGGGTAAAGGTTACCAGGCAACCGATCAAGGTATTCACTCCACAGTTTTCCGATGGAGCCAAACTCAGGTCAATCAGCAGAGGAGGCTTTAGCGCGCGTGGCAAAGATGTGAAAAGTATTGTAGAGCTGCAAGGCTTGACAAGCAAGGCACACAAATTAAATGGCAAGATGGCAGGCGGTATCCTGACTTTTTTGCCAACCGTCGGATTTGACTTTTTGGAAAGTATTGACAAAGATGCAAATGGGGGCACGTACATTAATTGGCGTAAGTTCTCCAACGCCGAAATAAGAAACCAGCCTGGGAATGCGCTGGGTTTCGGCGCTGGCCTGTTAGTGGAGGCAGTGGCGGTTTTTGTAGGTGGTGCTGCTGTAGCTGGTACTGCACCAGTTATTGTGTGCGCTCTTATAGCAGGAATCACGGTGCAAGCCATATGGAACTACAATCACGGGCCTGACGCAATAGACAATCAGAGAAAAAAAGTTATTGGAGAGTAAGTATGATGTATTCAATCGATGATGCCTCGCTCCTTTTGCCTAAGGCCTGGTATGCCTGTAGTGGTGGTAATCTGGTAATGTCAGGCATATTTTATGTCGTTATGTTCAATGGCCCAAACCAGAGATGGTCGGGAGATATTTTTCTGATTGTTGTCGGCCTTGCGGTTGCTCTGGGGATTATTCTTGGATTGTATGTTAAATACCGGACAGAATTTTCGCCGCTGTATTCAATCGTGATACAGCATTATTTTTTTATCTTGTTCGATATTTTGTTTGGAGGCAGCGTCATTGCCTTTGCCATGACGTTGTCCGGTCGTCCCGACCTTCGCTGGTTTGCGTTCAATGCTAATGCGGCATGCATGGTCTTAACTTTGGTTATTAGCATATTCCTTACTGCGAGGGATATGGGAGTGTGGGATGGAACCAATAGCTGGCGGCAGAGAATCGAAAAATATATTGATTATTCAAAGCGACAGGTCAGCCCGACACTTACCAGCGATACTGTAAATTACAAAAAAATCGCCTATCCGCATTTGATTATTGGAGCTGGTATTGGGACTATACCATTGCTGTTTCAGATTTTTACCGGAAACCGGCAAAATGTCATGTTTTTTGCTGCTCCTTTACTAACGTTAACCTTAACTTATATGACTTTCAAAACTATTGGCCCGGCGCATGTTCGCATTTTCCTGCTGCGCAAAATTGAAAAAGAGCAAGGTTACCGGTTTCAGAACGCAGATTATGAGAAGATACAGGAACTACGGCGCGGTTTCTTTATGGCCCGCTGGCTGATGAAAGATTACCGGTCTCCGATCGTTGCAAAATTGGATAAGAAGACAATGAATATGCGGTAGAACACGTATAAGGGATAGGTTCCATATGTGGAATAATCTAAATTGCAGAAAGAAGCGGAACGTCAGGCGCTGGCTATGCAAATCGAGCTGGCGCAATACACGCAATCAGGGGTTTTTGATTTTAGAAAGGCATCCCAGGCGCTCAAACAACAAAAAAGATTGAATATATCCCACGAAAAATTCAGTGGAGACTTTGCTCTAGACGTACCACTAGCACGTATTCTTGCCTCCGGTCGTTGTCAAGGAAGATGTCGCATCTCCTATGCTG
>JACMMM010000798.1 GCA_014379065.1 Saprospiraceae bacterium | reverse complement strand
GAGTTGCCTTTTTGCTGATCTCGACAACGATGGCCTCAAAGACCTCCATATTTCCAACGGATACCGCCGGGAGGTGACCAACCGCGATTACTCCGATTTTTTGCTCCCAGAAATTAATAAAATCCTGATCAGCAAGAAAAAGGATGTCATGCCCTATTTGGAAAAAGTGGCGGAGTACAAGGTGCGCAATTTCGTGTACCAGAATAAAGGCAACTGGCAATTTGAAGATAAAAGCGGCGATTGGATGACCATGCCCGGTTCTTGGTCGAGCGGTGGCGCCTGGGCTGATTTTGATGCGGACGGCGACCTGGATTTGGTCGTCAACAACCTTGACGAACCTGCATTTATTTACAAAAACCTCACTCGGGAACAGAATAGCGGCAATTACCTCCAAGCCAAATTGCAGGGGAGTCCTACGAACCCTTTTGCTGTGGGCGCTTCCGTTCTCATTGAATATACCCCCGCCCAAGCGGGACAAGAGGGTATTAAACAGTACCAAGAACTCAACCCCAACCACGGCATTTTCTCTTCCGTGGAGCACCTAATCCATTTCGGGCTTGGCCAAACGGCGCAGGTTGACAAACTCACCGTTCGTTGGCCCGACGGCAAAACTCAAACGCTGACCAATGTGCCCGCCAACCAGCGCCTCCAACTTAAATGGACCGATGCATCGGGCTATATCGCGCACTTAATGCCGCCAACTGCCACCACACCGACCCTATTTGCGGAAAAAAATGCTGCCAGCCTCGGAATTGACTTTGTACACAAGGAAAATCCTTTCAGCGATTTTGAGACTTGGGTGCTCTACCCTTGGACGGTGACAGATCTCGGCCCAATCATTACGCAAGCGGACGTGAACGGAGATGGGTTGGAAGATTTTTTTATTGGAAATGCCTTTGACAGCCCCGGGGCCTTGTACTTCCAAACGGCTGGGGGTACATTCCGGGCCAGCAGGGATACTATTTTTGAAAACGATAAAAGATATGAAGACCAGGGAGCGATATTTTTCGATGCCGATGGAGACAAAGACCTTGACTTTTTTGTGCTGAGCGGCGGAGCCGACGCTAGTATGGATATCGCATGGCAGAGCCGACTTTACCTCAATGACGGCAAGGGCAATTTTAAAAATGCAGAAAACGCCTTGCCCGCTTTGAAAGATGTCGGCCTTCGGGTGGCAGGCCATGACTACGATGGAGATGGAGATCTTGATCTCTTCATTGGCGGGCGGCTAGTGCCCAAAAACTGGCCACTCACACCTCGCAGCGTGGTGTTGCAAAACAACGGTGGAAAATTCGCCGACGTAACCAGCCAAGTTGCAGGCGCATTTGAACGTTGTGGCATGGTGACCGATTTGTCCTGGGTTGACCTGAACGGCGACGGCCAAAAAGAACTCGTGGTAGTGGGCGAATGGATGCCGGTGTCCGTCTTCCAGCTTAAAAACGGCAAGTTAGAAGATGCAACCGAGCAATTAGGCTTTGCCAAAACCAACGGCCTTTGGAATCGCCTCGCCTTGGCAGACCTCGATAAAGACGGTGACCTCGACATCGTAACGGGCAATCTGGGGCTGAACACACGCTTCGCAGCCAGTACCGATGCGCCTTTCCGCTGCTATGCAAAAGACTTTGACAACAACGGCACACTCGACCCGATTGTGGCCTACACGGAGGGCGGAAAAATCTATCCGCTCCTGCAAAAAGAAGTGCTGGTAAAGCAGATGCCGATACTGAAAAAGAAGTTTCTCTACTCAAAAGACTATGCGAAAGCGACCATCAGCGATTTGTGGCCGCAAAAGGATTTGGACGCTGCGCTCAACCTGGTTTGTTACCAAATGGAAACCTGTTGGTGGGAAAATCAGGGTGGAAAATTTGTCCGCCGAAACCTGCCGATACAAACACAAGTCGCTCCTGTTCAAGGCATTATCTGTGAAGATTTCAATGGCGATGGCAATTTGGACATCCTCATGGCCGGCAATAAATACGGCTTCGAAGTAGAAACAAATCCCTGTGATTCTGGAAACGGCATACTGCTGCTTGGTGACGGAAAAGGCAATTTTGCATGGCTCGACAACATGCTTAGCGGCTTTTGGGCAACGCGCGAGGCCCGCGACTTAGCACTGGTGCGTGGTGCAGGCGGTAAACGAACCGTCATAGTGGCCAATAATAACAGCAGGTTGCAAGTGTTCTCACGTTAAAGTCAAGCATATTTAGTTCAAGTTGTGGCCTATCTAATGTCCTGCAATAAGTTGCCATGTGCCATCAGACAGGTAAAAACTTTCCCGTAGGGAGTTCTTGTTTATAGATTATAAAGACAATGTTTCCTAACCCCGTCAGGGGTTTCCTGTGAGCACTAAAGGAAACCCCTGACGGGATTACACGCCACCGCAAAAAACTATAAACAGGGATTCCCTACGGGAAATAAAACAGTTCGATGGCTCTAGTTCGAATCAGATTTTTTGTTGAAAGTCTGTTAGCGTAGCAAAACATCGCAAGTTTCGGGTTGTGCCATTGGCTCCCTGCTCCCAATTTTGTCCAAAAATTTGCCATGAGCCCACTCCACTTCCACCAAATTCTAGAAAAAGAAGAAACCTTAGATCCTTCCGATTGGGTGGTAATGCGCCAACTAGCGCACCAGATGGTGGATGACATGTTTGCCTTACTGGAAAATATCGCCGAAAAACCCGTGTGGAAACCGCTGACGGGAGAAGCAAAAATCCAGCTCGCCCAGCCCTTGCCATCTTCGGGTCAGCCCATCGCGGATGTGTACAATGATTTCAAAACCAACGTGTTGCCTTATCCAAAAGGGAGCATACATCCCCGATTTTGGTCGTGGGTGGAAGGCACCGGCACCCCATTGGGCATGATGGCCGATATGTTGGCTTCGGGCATGAATTCCAATACGACGATTGGCGATCATTCGGCCATGTTTGTGGATGCACAAGTGATTGAATGGTGCAAGGAAATGCTCCAATTTCCGGCTTCTGGAAATGGCATCCTGTTAAGCGGCGGCTCCATGGCAAACATCACGGCCATCGTGATTGCGCGAAATGCTTTTGGTTCAAAAAACATTCGGAATAGGGGCCTGCGGAACGAATCTGGCCAATTGGTCTTTTATTCATCCAGCGAAACCCATAGTTGCTTGCTAATATAGGTCGTGTTTGAGGGATTGGGTGCTCAATCGATT
>JACMMM010000797.1 GCA_014379065.1 Saprospiraceae bacterium | reverse complement strand
CTGCTTTCTGAAGACGGGCTTGCAGGTTTGCATTTTCTTCGGGCAAATCGGCCTCCGCGACGTACTGCCAGATTTGGGGCTTAAACCGCTCTGCTATTGCAACAACCTGTTCCAGGGCCTGGGTTTCCAGGGCTTTTAATTGTTGCCCGGTTGCTTGATGCAGCGTGTTTTCGTGTTCCAAAAACACCCGGATCATTTTTGTGAACTGTTGCCGGAGTCGGTTGAAATCAAACAAATCCTGTACGAGCGACTGCTGGTAATCGGCTTTTGAGCGACTGAGGTGCGCTTCGTCCGGGGCGTTTTTGTCGGCTTCTTCGGTGTAGTTTTTTACCACAGAATCGGTCTTGACGCTCGAAGGGACGATCTTGGAACGCAACACAATGCCTTCAAAACTTTTGCAACGGCTGAGCGCGACATAGACCTGACCGTGAGCAAAGGCTGCCTGCGCGTCAATGATCGCACGGTCAAAGGTGAGGCCCTGACTTTTGTGTATCGTGATGGCCCAAGCCAGTTTGAGCGGGTACTGGGTGAAAGTGCCGAGCAGTTGCTCTTCTACTTCTTTGGTTTGCTCATTCAGGGTATATTTCACGTTCGTCCATTCCACGGCTTCGACCTCGATATCTTCCTTTTCTCCCGGGCAACGGACGTAGATCGTGTCTTTTCTAAAGCCTGTTATTTTGCCGATTTTGCCATTGTAGAAGCGTTTTTCGCGGTTCATATCATTTTTGACAAACATCACCTGCGCATCCTTTTTGCACTCAAACATCTCGTCGGCAGGGTAAGCGAATGCTGGGAAATCGCCCTCAATGACTGCTTTGAACGTTTGCTGGGGCTGCGCGATGGCCGCCAATTTTTCGCTGTTGATCTCTTGCGCCGAGGCGTTGTGAGCGGTCAGCGTGATGTAGGGCTGTTCCTCCGTGGGCTGAAAATTGGCGACGAAGCGGCTGTTGAGCGTAGCCAGCACGGAATCGTCAATGTGGTTGTTGCGTACCTTGTTCAGCAGGTCAATAAAGGTGGAGTCCGACTGCCGGTAGATATGTTTCAGCTCAATGGAGACGGGGTCAGATTTGCGCAGTGCCTGACTGCCAAAGAAGTACATCGTCTCATAATGGTCGCGCAACAGATACCACTCTTCGTCTTTCACGATGGGCGGAAGTTGGTGTAGGTCGCCGATCATCAGCAACTGGACGCCGCCAAAGGGTTTGTAACGGTCGCGGTATTTGCGCAGCACGTCGTCAATGGCATCCAGCACGTCGGAGCGCACCATGCTGATTTCGTCAATCACGAGCAGATCGAGGCTCTGAATCAAGCGTATTTTTTCGCCTGAAAACCGCCGCTGCCGAGCAGGGTCTTTCGCTGCGCCAGGCAAATAGGGTCCGAATGGTAACTGGAAAAACGAGTGGATGGTCATACCCCCGGCATTGATGGCGGCTACGCCCGTTGGCGCCACGATTACCAATCGCTTGGGGGTTTCCTGCTTTATTTTGTGTAAAAAAGTGGTTTTCCCGGTGCCTGCTTTACCGGTGAGGAAAATGTTTTTGTGCGTGTTGCGCACATAGTCGAAAGCGAGTTCGAGTTGTGGATTTGTTTGGAAGGACATATTGCGTTTTCATGGGGCTTTGCGTGGTTAAATGATGTACGAATGTACGACAAAGTGCGCAATGATACAATAGCGCAGGCTGTTTCATGTTTGTTTTAGGTAACTATATCCATTTACACATAACCCCTGAGCATCGGCTTTGAGTAGCCGATTTTCGCAAAGACCGGAATAGATACCGGGAACTAACCTCTACAAAACCCGTGTAAGGCAGATTTTTAAAACAAAAACGCTCACTAACGGTAGTCGTTAGTGAGCGTTTTTGTTTTATTTTGGCGAGAAATTGTTAATCTGTAGAAAGGTCAATAACTTTACGCCGACAAAAAAAGCCAGATGTGTGTCACCACATCTGACTTTCATTTTTAACTTTTAAAAAGCACCACAATGCCACATTTAAAAGCCCCTCCGGGTAAGCCCCGAAGGACACTCGATGTATTAAATCGAGTTTTTCTTGTATTGGGTCGTTTTCTTCAAATCCTCGTCAGTCTGACAAACCTTTTAGGAGGAGACGGAAACTAACCCTATTTTTTCACCTTTAAATTTCAGCCTTCAAAACGTGCCTGTTTTGGGGGCTGCTTTTTTTGTGGTTGTTCCATTGACAGTGTAAAGGTATAATATTACTTATTATCTTCGCAATACCTAAGACAATATTTTTTTGATGCTCAATGCATTGCAAGCAAGACTCTACAAAATGGGGGGCTTGTATAGTTTCGCCCGTAAAATATTGACTGTCAAAAAGAACCTATTTTTGAGGGTCAAAATCGGCACAATTTTCAGCCGCGTTTTTCATCCCCAAAAAACCACGCTGCAAAGTTAGTGTAAGTGGTATAGTTACCTTGTTTTATCGTGTACCCACACCCAAGCCGCGAAAGTACCCAACAGAGATTTTTTCAAAAAGGTGGAATTTGGTGATCGTAACCGCTAATTCACCATATATTTGGCGGTTACAATCGCCAGACTTATGATTCAACGACTTTTAATTGCTCGCCTACAGGAACGGTTGGGCCGCAAAAAAGCGATCCTGTTGCTCGGCCCGCGCCAAACCGGCAAAACCACACTGGCCAAAACCCTCCTAGCAGATTTTCCTGAAAAGAGCTTGTACCTCAACGCTGATGAACCGCTCGATCGTGAACGCTTGACGGATGCTTCTTCCGCCAAATTGCAACAATTGACCGCAGGGTACGACTTTGTGGTGATTGACGAGGCCCAGCGGGTACGCAACATCGGCCTGACCATCAAACTAATGGTGGACCAGTTTCCCGAAAAGCAGGTGCTCGCCACCGGGTCGTCATCGCTCGACCTCGCCAATACTATGAACGAACCACTCACCGGGCGCAAGTTCGAGTTCAACTTGTTTCCCATTTCGTGGCAGGAGTGGAGCAACCATATTGGTGCTTTGGAGGCCGAGCGGGGGTTGGAACAGCGCTTGCTCTACGGAATGTATCCCGATGTGCTGAACAACCCCGGCGATGAGCGCATGACGCTCGCAGGGTTGACTTCCGGTTACCTCTACAAAGACCTCTTTGCTTTTGGAGCCATTCGAAAACCCGAAATCCTAGACCGATTGGTGAAAGCACTCGCCCTCCAATTGGGCAACGAAGTATCGTACAACGAGCTTGCCAATACACTCAAAACAGACAAAGAAACAGTTTCTAACTACATCAGTCTGCTTGAAAAAGCGTTCATTATATTTCGCTTACAACCATTGAGCCGCAATGCTCGGCGCGAGATTTCTACCTCTCGAAAAATCTATTTCTACGACAACGGAATCCGAAATATGCTCATCGGCAATTTCAACCCGCTCGAACTGCGTTCGGACACAGGTGCGCTGTGGGAAAATTTCCTAGTCAGCGAACGTCGCAAACGGAATCACTACGCCGGGCGGTTTGTCACCGACTATTTCTGGCGCACACAAGCCGGGCAGGAGATTGACTACGTCGAAGAAACCGACGGACAGTTTGAGGCTTTTGAGTTTAAGTGGAACCCCAACCGCAGTGTTCGCTTTCCCAAAACTTTCTTAGACGCTTATCCGAATACGCCTTGCAGCGTTGTTCACCGTGACAATTTTTTATCTTTTGTGTAAAATAAACTTTTTGTTTTGAATCTAAGTTTTTTACTTTTGCCTCATTCTTCACATCAAAATTTTATTGACATGAAAAAACAACTTATCGCAACCTTAGTAGGCGCACTCATCCTTTTCATTTGGCAATTCCTCTCTTGGGCCGCCATTCCGATTCACAAATCTGAGTACGGCTACACCCCCAATCAGGGCAAAATCATGGAGGCATTGAATCAAAACCTGACAGAAGCCGGCACTTATATGCTACCCGGAATGCCTCCGGGCTCCACCCACGAGCAGGAGGAGGCCTATATGAAGGAGAATGTCGGCAAACCCTGGGCAAGCATCACTTACCACAAATCTATGAGCGGCGCCATGTGGATGAATATGGTTCGGGGCTTTACCGTTGATTTGCTTGCCGCTTTTCTGTTGGCATGGCTGCTGATGAAGTTTCAAACCCTCAATATGAAGACCGCAGTCCAGTCTTCTATTGCGGTTGGTATTATAGGCTACCTGACCATTCCTTATTTATACAGCATTTGGTTTGAAAACAACTCCTTGGAATACCTAGTTGATGCGATTGTTCAATGGGGGCTCTTGGGGGTTTGGCTGGGTTGGTGGT
>JACMMM010000089.1 GCA_014379065.1 Saprospiraceae bacterium | reverse complement strand
GAAAGAGGGGGTGCATAAAGGGTTATTAAGAGGTGCTACATGGGGGTTTCACGCAGATGTTTCACGCAGATTTTACACAGATGTTAGTAGATCAGTTTGCGCAGCGCATCGTGGTCGTCTTTGGTTTTAGCAAGCACCGCATAAGTGATCACGAGATCGGGTTTGCAGGCAGTGTCGAGATCCTCAAAATCTTCCTTAGTCTGGGGAAGTTTTTGGATCAGGAATTCCATTTTGTGCAATAGTTCTGCCCAGAAAATAAGTTCGGCGGTGGCGGGTTTTTTCTTGAGTTTCACGGTTTTTTCATCGCGCAGCAGGTTGAAATGCTTAATGATGGTTTTGAGATCGTCGTCGCTCAGGCCCTTCATGTCGGCACTTGGACGGGGCGCTTTTTTTTGCAGGATGGTCAAAAGTTCGTCGGGGCCGGGGAATACAATATTATAGTACACCACGCGGCGAAGGAATGCTTCGGGCAGCAATTTTTCGGAGTTGGAAGTAAGCACAATGAGCGGACGAAGGCCAGCGGCCAAAGGCTTTCCATCGGCGGGGTATCGCTTTCCCACTTCCGACACTTCAAAGCTGAGTTTTTCTAGTGCAGCCAAAATGTCGTTGGGCAGATCCCGGGGCGCTTTGTCAATTTCGTCCAGCAGCACCACGCGAGGCGTTCCGGCACGGATGGCTTCGCCGAGCCCGCCCTCGTAACGGATAAAGCGCTCCTCCACTTCGTCGGGCGTGAGCATTGTTTTTTGTGTCTGGCTATATTGAAAATGCCCCAGCGCGTCGTAACGGTAAAAAAGGTCTTTGGCCTGCGAGTTTGTCTGGGCATTGAACGTGATGAGCTCGCCCAGTCCAAAAAACCACGCCAAGTGCCGCGCCAGTTCGGTTTTACCGGTGCCAGGTTCGCCTGTGAGGAGCAGAGGCTGGTTGAGGCTGATGGCCACGTTTACGGCATTCATCAGCCCTTCGGAAGGGATGTAGAGGGCAGGGTCGTTGGTTTTTTCGTTGGCAATGCGGGCTGGCAGGGTTTTGGGGCCGTTGCGGTCGAAGATTTTGAACATAGGGTTGGGTGGTTGGTAATTGGTGACTGGTGGATTGGTGACTGGTGGATTGGTGACTGGTGGATTGGTGACTGGTGGATTGGTGACTGCGAGCGAACTCCAATGTCAAGTATCCAATGTCCAAAGTCCAGTGTCTAGCATCCAATGTCAAAGTTCTGATTGTAGTTTTTCGCGGGCTTTTTGGTTGGCTATTTTGTAGAGCATGGTCTGCATGGTCTCCACATCCTTCATATCATAGTCAATGCCTGCTCGGTAGCGTTGACTGGCGGTTTTTTGTACGGTTTCGGCAAATTGTTCCAGCACCGCCTCAGCTTGGTCTGAAAAACCGCCGTGCGACATTCGGTGAAGCCACTTTTCTATCTCAGTCTTTGGCACTTCGGGCAATGCGCTGATGGTGGTGACGCAATCGTCAAATTTTTTTGCGAATGCCTGAAGTTGAACAAGTTTGTCATCCTGTTCGGGCTTAATTTTTTCGGGCAAATGCTGATTCTCAAAGTAGACGACCAGAAAAAAATGTAGTTTTTGCTCCTTACTTAGCGCCATTTTTTGAAGCCAAAGGAGAATTCCCTCCAAATATTCGGGCATAAAACTCGTCCAATTACTCTCGTGTATCCCAAAGCAAAAAGCAGCTTGTTGATAGGAAAATTTGCCCTGGGCAAAGTCTGAAAAGCTGCTGGTAAAATCCATCTTGAACTGGTCGAGCGATTCCTCCGCGTCTATTTCCACAGGCAGAGCAGGGATGTGTGGCCTTTTGCCTTCTCGCTGTTTGAAATAAAAACTTGCGTCCGGATCGGCAGCGTTCCGGTTGCTTTCTTCCAACACCAACCGCTCTGCAAAGCTGGGCGGCATTTGCAAGGGGCAGGCTGTAACGATACAAAAATGGAGCGGAAGATTGCTTTTGGGTTTGGGCGGGTTGGGCAAGCCCTCGGGCGGATTGAGGGCATTGCGGAACAATTTGCGTGCATCCGTGCGGTCGCAATTCACCATGGCAATGGGCTGGGTAGCCCGGTCGAGGTCTAATTCCAGCGCACTGAGTTTCTGGAAAAGCGGGTCAAAATCTTCTGGCGGACGCAAGTCGGCGGGCTTCAATTCATCTATAAAATCGGAAAGCCCCCTTCGGATGCGGTTCGTCACCATTTCAAACTCGCCTTTATACTCAATGGTGCCGAATTGATAATATTCCCGTTTGGCTTTGCTGTACGCGCCCTTCATTTGGGCGTATGTGTTAAAGGCGGGCCGACTGCTCAGGAGCGTTTCGTCCAATTCCAAAAACAACTGCTCCATCTCGTCGCTGGCGAGCTGCTGCTTCAATCGCTTTTTAAAATCAAGGAAATCGAATGCCGACATTTGGAAATATTTGAAATCAAGGTTGCAAACGTACAATTTTTAACGAATGTGCATATCTGCCGCTTCACCCAATCTTCTCCACCTCATAAATCGAATTGATCTTACCTGCAAAAAGGCAGTAAAATCTGGGGCTTTCCCGCAAAAGCGAAATCTCGGTAGGCCGCCCGTCGTCAATATGGCTGGCCTTGAGTTTCGATTTGATAGTATAGTAAGAAAACAGGTGTGCAAACTGCACATTGTCAGCAAAATACTGCTGCATCTGGGCCAGCATTTTGGGTGCGTTGGAAACAGGTCGGCGGGGACAATCCGTGCAAATGCCGGGGGCTTCCGGTCGACAACGGGGGTCTATTTCGGGCATTTGGCAATCAAAGCTTGGCAACGCGTCGAAGGATATTTTGTGGTGCGTGTAGGCTACCGAGGAGAGCGAGAGCAAACCACTCAGTCCGTAGGGCATTATAGAACCAAACGGCCCGTCCATGACCGTGAGGCCGCGCTGACCGAATTGCGGTGAAGTAACAAAAGCGATTTCAGAAATCTCGTGGGTCAGGGATAGGTAGTCCACGCCAAAAAGGTGGTTTATGGCATTGGTGGCGGCATAGGTGGCGTTTATTACAGTGGCAGTTTGCAGTTGGCAGTTAGCAGGCGGCTGAGGGCTGAGGGCAGTTGCAGTTTGCAGGGCAAGTTGCCAATCGCTTCCAATGGCGGCGACCTGCCGGATTTGTGTGCTTTTGAAAACGGTGATGCCCGCGTTGGATTCCACTTTTTCACGGTAATAATTACCGAGCAAAACAGGGTCGAATGAATGCTCCTCCGTGCGATAAAGGGCTTCCAAGCGCTCAAAATTGAACAACGGATGATCCGTCACCCGCTCGCAAGGGATGTCGAGAAATGCACAAAAACGCTCGAATTGCAGCCCGTCGGTGAATGACCCGTAGCGGTCGATGGCGTAATATTTCTCGAAGCTTTGG
>JACMMM010000796.1 GCA_014379065.1 Saprospiraceae bacterium | reverse complement strand
TCCTGTGTGGTAAATTCGAAGATGCAGGAGTTGCCATTGTACGCGGACTGGAAATAGACTCTACCTACCTTTATCTCTCTACCAACTTGCCCCATACGATTCTGTTCCAAGGGAATTTGGAGAAAGCCCGAGATATTTACCGGGCCAATGCCGACCGGGAATTCGTCCAATTCGACCCCAGTTTTAGGACCTTGCGAGATGCTTACTTAGATGACTTCAAGACATTCAGACGTGAGGCAAAAGAAAAGCCCGGCTTTCTCAGCCCTCAACAATTAAAAGATATGGACCTCATAGAGCAGGATCTTATGCGTCTAAACGAGAAAAACAAGCGAAAAAACCGATAATTCAGCGTAGTGGGCCGCTCAACAATGCACCCCAACATGCTATAAAACTTCTTTTCAATCAATCGCAATCTCATAAAACCCCAGCACAATCCCGGAATAATGGCTCGGCAGCGCAGTGGGGTCCGCCGGAGCAGCGTTGCCCAAAAACTGGAACCCGTTGCGGAGATACACCTCCTTGAGTTTCATGTTTTCGGCCCAGGTGTCGAGGCGGACAAACTTTTTCCCCAATTGTGTGCCGTGTCGTAACGCCCATTGCGTGATATGACCTGCAAAATTCCGGCCTCGGAATGCCGGATTGGTCACAATACGGTGGAGATAAACGGAAGGATCCAGGTCTTTTTCACCCCAAATGGCTGCGTCAGTGTATGCTGTTACGAACACGCAGGCAATTTCATCCTCTATCACGATTTTCCATTGCCGCCCTTCGGCGATTTCCGCTTCGACCATCAGCCGGTCAAAGGGCAGCCAATGCATGTGCGATACCGCTTTTTGGTGGGCAATGGCAGCATCGTAGAGTTCAAAAATGGTATCTAAATCGCTGGTTGTACTATTGAGAAATTCCATGGGAATTGTCTTTTGTTCTTCTAAGAGCAAATTGGGTTACACTTCACTTCAAAATTTACAGAGTTGGCGATGTAGCATATTTCATGTGCTTTATGGTGCAGCTCATTTGCCTTTTCAATCATGGAAGGGTCTGCTACCCTGACAATTGGATTTAAGGTTACCTCTTTAAACTGCCCACCCCCTTTGGCTTCTTCAAGCATAATGCCCGTTGCGTGATCCACATACTCAACCACCACAACCCCTTCCATGGCACAGACATACAAATACGAAAGCATGTGGCAGGATGAAACCGCCGTAACCAATAGATCCTCAGGGTTAAGTTTTGTTTTATCGCCCACTGCCGGGTTGTCGGTTGTGAGGTGCAATTCGGGTTTGTTGGCAATGGAGACAGTATGGCTTCTGTCGTAGTCCCGAACGCCGCTGGTGCCCGTTCCCTTGTTGCCGTGCCATTGTGCTGTCAGTTTGTAATGATGTTCGTGCTTCATTTATTCAATTGTTTGTTTGCAATATTTAATATCTCATAAAACGCCTTACTGTCTTTCACATCTTCTATTAATTCAGGCGTTTCGGGATCTACTCCATAATCTTTCAATGCAAGTTGAAACCATTTGGTTGTATGCCACTTACCATGTTTGTAGCCAATGTTTTTGTAATCCCCAATTTCTTCAAATGCTAGTTTTAAGTGGAGTTTAATGCTCGCTTCATTGGGCAATGCCACTCCAGCAAATACATTGTAGAACCCTTGAAAACGCAACACATCAAACAATGTTTGGTATAGTATTTTTCCAATTCCTTTTCCTTGAATTGCATTTGATAAATAAATAGCGCTTTCAGGCGACCATTGATAAGCGGCTCTGTGGCGAAAATCACTGGCATAAGCATATCCGACAATTTTATCGTCATCCTCACAAACCAAATAAGGGTACTTTTTTAGAATATTTATTATCCTGTTCTCCATTTCTTCAATAGACGGCACTTCATATTCAAAGGTGATTGCGGTATGGATTACATAGTGTTTGTAAATTGCTAAAACACCTTTAGCATCTTCTTTTCTCCCTAAACGAATAGACAATTTATTGTTCATTGATTTACCATTGAATTTTCAATGCTGAAAAAATTCAAATTCGAGTGATTTTACTGTTGAGTGCATCACTCAACCTTCTCAACCCCTCAACCTTCTCAACCCCTCAACATTCTCAACCCTTTCGAATCAACACCACCGCTGCCAAAATCCCCGCAATACTCAATGCGTGAATCATTTGAAATTGTTCGCCGTCCAGTATTCCCCAAAAAACCGCCACGACCGGGATGATGTAGGTCGTCGAACTGGCAAACAGCGCCGAGGTCTCTTTGATGAGTTTGTATTGAATCAATTGGGCGATGGCCGTGCCAAAAACCCCCAGGGTTATCAAGGATAACAAGGGCATCCATTCAATTTGAGAGGGGTGGTAACTCCCAATATTGGGCATGAAAGCGAAGAAAAACGCCAGCAAACCCGTTATGGAGACGGTCACGGTCGAAAGTACAATCGCTGGAATATGCGACAAGCGCTGCTTGATCAAATTGATGTTGAACCCGTAACAAAGCGCCGCCAGAATAATCAGCCCGGCGTGCCAATTGAAAGTGATCGCCGTGTCAGAACGCTCCACGGCCAACAAGATCGCACAAGCCAAACCGAGTAACAAGCCCAAAACCTGGTTGATTTTGTAACCAATTTTAAAGATAAAAATCGAAAAAACAAAGGTGAAAACTGGGGTCAGGCCGTTCAGCATGGCTGCCACCGAACTTTGCACTTTCATCTGCGCCAGACAAAACAAAAAGGCCGGAATGAACATGCCCAGCAAAGCCGTCAGTAAAACATAACCGTATTCCGCACGCGGGATTTTCCTGAAATTGCCGATGCCGAACGGCAAAAAAGCCAGACCCGCCGACATCAAACGAATTGTCGCCGCCTCAAAATACCCGAACCCCGTCAGCCCCTTTTTGATCAGGATAAAACTGCTGCCCCAGATTAAGGAAAGCAGGAGCAGGTAAACCCACTTGGCGACTGTGTTTTCTTTCAAAACCAGTTGAATTTCCATGTTTAGCGTTGGTAGTTGCGGATATAATCGGGTAGGGGAACGCCTTGTTTGCCGTTTTCGTCGGCATTCGGCGCGAGCGGAGTGATTTTCAGCGGCAACACGCCCGCCCACACATCGAGGTCCATGTCCGCCGGATCGTCGCCCACACCTTCTGCGCGGTATTTCACCGAGGCTTCTTCGATGTCGACGGCGATAAACATGGTTTTTTTCATCTCGTTTTTGCCGGGTTGCCGGGCATCAGTCCAGCGGCCGGGGATGACGTGTTTGGTGAATGTTTCGGCGGCCAGCCAGCGCTCTTCCTCGTTTTCCACCAGACGGCCTTTCCCGAATGCCACCACCGAGCGGTAATTCATTGAATGGTGAAAAACCGAACGCGCCAGCACCAGCCCGTCCACCACGGTCACGTTGATACAAAGCGGAATGCCTTTCGCCATTTGCATAAAAAAATGACTGCCCACCGAACCGTGCAGATACAAGGTGTTCTCTACCCGGCAATAGCCCGTCGGAATGATAAAGGGCTGGTTGTCAATGTTAAACGCGACATGGCATACCAGGCCTTCATCCAGAATGGCGTCGCGGGTCAGCGGATCGGCGTCGTAGCGTTTCGGGTAGTAACGGCTGCCTTCCGTGCGGAAATTTTTTGTTTTCATAGCTTAATTCAGGCTGTTTGAAGCAAAGGGAAATACCGTTCCGTCATCACCCGGAAATGGTGGATCTGATGCCCGATCAGGGTAAAACCGACGGCCAGAACCGGCAATTCTATCTTGTACATGATCCCGGAGCGGCGCATCGCCGTTTCATCGAAAGAATCGAACAGTAGTTTCGAGCCTTCCCGGACGATGCGTAATTCAGCCAGAATATCTTCGAGGGAGCGCTGGCCCGCCCCGGAATGATCCGCAAAAAGGTTTTCGTCGAAACCCGGCAATGCCGTGCTGTCGTTTCTTGCGAAACGGAGCGCCCGGTAGGCCATTACGGGCCCGAGGTCGGA
>JACMMM010000795.1 GCA_014379065.1 Saprospiraceae bacterium | reverse complement strand
TTAAAACCTCATACCTTAAGTAACAAAACTTTTAGCAATTCGTCCTGTTGCCTTAACTTCTCTAACGGATTACCAATCAAATTTTTCTTACATGATAAACACAAATACATATATTTTAAAGTATGGAACAGCGCTGCGCCCTGCGTTATGGCTAATCGCAGCGCTATGTGCAGGCTTCAGCGCCAATGCTCAGGCACCGATCAACTGGTCGCAAGAGATTGCCCCAATTCTTTACAAAAACTGCGTTTCCTGTCATCGCCCAGGCCAGATCGCGCCTTTCGACCTTATCACTTACCAAGATGCTTACGATAACCAATACAGCATTCAGGAAGCAGTAGAACATAAATCAATGCCACCTTGGCCTCCCGACCCTTCGTTCCGCCATTTCGTGCAGGAACGTTTGCTGACGCAAGGGGAGATTGACAAAATTGCCGATTGGGTGAACCAAGGCGCTCCGGAAGGCGACCCTGGTTTAGCGCCACCCATCCCGACATTTCCCAGCGGGGGACAGTTTGGGACTCCTGACCTGAAATGGCAGATTCCGACTTACACCGTCAACATGCCCGCAGGTGGCGACGATTTGTACCGATGCTTTGTCATTCACAACGATATGCCTGACACTGCTTTCATGAGCCTGATGGAAGTGGTACCCGGCAACCGCAATATTGTCCATCATATCCTGGTCTATCAAGACACTACAGGTGGGTCTGCCGCCGCCGATGCCCTTGATCCCGAGCCGGGCTTTATTTCCTTGGGGCCGGGCGGTATCCTTGTTGGCGAATGGGTGCCGGGTCAGAAATTCTTGCCGACACCAGAAGGCATGGCGTTCAGAATTTATCCTGGCTCCGACATCGTGGTGCAGGTGCACTATCCCCAAGGTTCGCAAGGCGAGGTGGACAGCACGTATCTCAACATTTATCTGACCGATCCGGACGCGAATGGCGGTATCCGCGAGCTCTCTACCGATTCACCCCTTAATTATATCTTCCCCAGTTGGCTGGCATGGTTGACAAACTCGTATATTGAACCTTGGCCGTTGTTGATTCCCGCCAATGAATCCAAGAAATTCGTCGCCAGGTATACTATGACTAAAGACGTATCAGTGCTAGGTGTCAGCCCCCATGCGCACTATATCAACAAATCGTTTGAGGTAATTGGCGTGACGCCGCTTGGCGACATCATTAACTTCATTAAAATCCCGGACTGGGAATTCCATTGGCAGGGCTTTTACTACTACCCCAAGCCGGTATTCGTGCCATCAGGCACCATTTTGTTCGCCAAAACCGTGTATGACAATACCAGCGACAACGACGAGAATCCGTTTGATCCACCGCAGGATATCCCCGCAGGAGAAGCTACTACGGAGGAAATGTTGCTGGTTTATTTCACTTATATGGACTATCGTCCTGGCGACGAGAACTTGGTGCTTTATGACAGCACTATTTATACACATGCTCAGGATTCTCCACTCCCGAATGCAGTGACCATCGTAGCCTCCGTCAATTGTGTGCCCAACCCGGCGAACAACACGGTACAGATTGTCTGCGATTTGAAAGAAAACCTGACGTTGCTGCGGCTGGAGATTCTGGATTTGAATGGCCGTCTGGTGGAGCAGATGCCAATGGAGGATGTTTTGGCAAAAGGCCGCCAAACTTGGAGCTGCCAGGTGGCAAACTATTTGGCAGGCACCTATTTTGTACGGCTGACGACCGAACAGGGGACGGTCAGTACGCAATTTGTGGTGCTGCATTGACAAGCGGCAAAAAAATTGATTGGGGTTGATGAAAATCAACCCCAATCAATTTTTTTATCAATCTTTGCCCAACATGCAAGCCTATCACGACCTCCTTCGCCACCTCCTCGCAAACGGCACCCCAAAATCCGACCGCACCGGCACCGGCACCATCTCCGTCTTCGGCTATCAGATGCGCTTCAACCTGGTCGAGGGGTTCCCGCTGTTGACCACCAAAAAAGTGCACACCAAAAGCATCATCCACGAGTTGCTCTGGTTTTTGCAAGGGGACACGAACACCGCTTACCTCAAAGAAAATGGCGTGAGCATCTGGGACGAATGGGCTGATCCCGCTGGCAATCTCGGCCCTGTGTACGGCAAACAATGGCGCTCTTGGGCCGCGCCCGATGGCCGCAGCATTGACCAAATTTCGGAAGTAATTCGCATCTTGAAAACCAACCCCGACAGTCGCCGCATCATCGTCTCTGCCTGGAATCCGGCGGATTTGCCGCAGATGGCCCTGGCACCCTGTCATTGCTTGTTTCAGTTTTATGTGGCCGACGGGAAGCTAAGTTGCCAATTGTATCAACGCAGCGCTGACGTATTCCTCGGTGTCCCTTTCAACATCGCTTCTTACGCTTTGTTGACCATGATGATCGCTCAAGTCTGTGACCTTGAGCCCGGCGATTTTGTTTGGACGGGTGGCGATACCCACCTTTATGTCAATCACTTGGAACAAGAGGACCTACAACTTTCCCGCACGTTCCGCCCGCTGCCGACCATGAAAATCAACCCTGCGGTGCGTGACATTTTCAGTTTCAAATACGAGGATTTTGAGCTGGAAGGTTACGACCCTTGGCCGGGGATTAAAGCCCCGGTGGCGATTTAAGAAGAAGGGTTTACGTTTCAAACAAAACTGATATGCGGCTGGGATTACCATTTTTACGCGGTGGATCTATCCAAAACTCAAGCTAGTTTAACCTTTAGTCCCTATGCACGGGAGCATATTTCCGCGACCTTTGCGGCTCACCAAACACTGACTACTATGTTTCAAAAATCGGTTTTTACCCTTCTCTTTCTCAGCTCATTCGCAACGCTTGCTTTTGCTCAACCCGTAATCCAAAACACCATTATTCCAGACATCGGTGATGTGGTCAAACTCACGGTAGCGGATACACTCAATGTCAGCGAGGGCAATGCGGGCGCCAACCAAACCTGGAATTTTTCTAATTGGCATATCCTGAGCGGCACTACCCCTACCCAATATCGGTATATATCACCAGTGGGTACTCCGTACTTTGCCAATTATCCTTCAGCTACCATGGCCACAAAAGTGGAAGAAGACACGGTCATTTATGTCTATTTCCGGGAGGAGTCCAATAAATATTCGCTTTTGGGTGCTGCAAGCATTGCTTTTCAGCAAAGCTACACGGACCCCGATGCGCAATTGAAATACCCCACGAATTACAATGCTTCTTATCTGGAGGATTTTGCTTATACCACTGATGCGGGAACTGGCGTCAATTTTTATTCCAAAGGCTCAAGGACAGTTAAATACGATGCCTACGGCACGCTCATCACGCCTTTAGGAACTTTCCAAAATGCTATGCGCATCAAAGCCGTTTCCTCACAAATTGATTCTGCCGAGTTTATGGGGATTAAGATCATCAACCATTCATTTCTTACCACGTACGGCTGGCTTGCTGCCGGGCATCCGGGCACGCTGGCTTCTGTTTACTACTCCTACACCGTCACCGAAACCTATTTCCCAGGAATACCTACTATTATTGATCAATCGCCCGTCACCAAATCAGTAAACTACGTTTCTTCCAGTTCGGTCGGAGTGTTTGATCTTGTGCAAGCTATAGATGGAATTTCAGCATTGACCTTGGGGCCCAACCCAGCGATGGATCAGTTGACGCTGCGCTTTGAGTCTAATATCGCCATGCCAAGCTTGCAATTGCGCATCACTGATGCCAGCGGGCGATTGTTGCAAACACAAGCCTTAGACGCTAGTATTGGGGAAAATGTGATGCCCTTGGCCGTTGGTCATATTCCATCAGGAAACTACTTCCTGACGCTCACAGACGGGCGCGGCGTACAGACCCTGAATTGGGTAAAATACTGAAACTAATTAAACCGCAAAATGTAAAACCGGAGAACCGCTAAATTTAAAATCGAGAGGGAAATGCTGCCGTCACAATTTTTAGCATTTCGAGTCCTAATTGTTTGCATTCTACAATGATCCAAATTAAAGCAGGAACCACCCCCCTCTTAATTTTACATTTTGCGGTTCTCCGGTTTTACATTTTGCGGTTTAATTAGTTTTAAATTTTGCGGTTCTCCTGTTTTGAATTTTGCGGTTTAATTAAATTTAATGTACCACCACCAATCTCCCAGCAGCGCTAGTCCCCTCCGCTTCCGCTTTCAGGATGTAAATGCCTGTCTCCCAATTTCTTACTTCAACATTGAATGAACCCGAGGCCGATTCGCCATGAGCGGTTAATTGACCGAGCGCGTTGAAGGCTTGCCAACGTATGGTTTTGTTTATGGACCAATCTACGTGCGCCCAAGCGCGGGCAGGGTTGGGGCTGATGCGCAGGGCCGGAGTATTGGGACTAGCGGTATGCAGTGGCACGGTGCAGTTCACCATTTCAGTTCTGTACAGGGCGAGGCCGCCGCGTTGATTGCCGACCGCCATGTCTAAAATGCCGTCATTGTCAATGTCAGCAAAGGCAGGGTGCGAGCGATTGCCCTCGTCAATATTGCCCCAGGTTTGGGAAATAGAGAAAAAAGTGTCTTGGCTTGCGCCTTTCAGGTAGTAGGCTTCCAGATGGCCTTTTTGTGCGCCCGTCACAATAATGGGGCCGTCGGGCGTTTGAATGATGGCTGGTGTGCTCATACCTACTACCTCTGGCGGGATTTTTGTGTCTATTTGGCCAATTTTCGGCAAGGTTGGCGAAGCCGGATAGATGGGATGTGTAGAGGAGCCGTTGTTTTTGAAAAAATTGATGTTGCCCGCACGCTCGCCTAAGACGAGGTCTTGCAATCCATCACTATCAAGATCATACACAATAGGGGCTGAAACAGAACCACCTACGTCCAAAGACAACCACATGGGGTCTGTATCATAGCTGAGAATCATGGGCTGGTCCGGTCCGGCAGTGTTCCGATAACAATAGATCCCTCCGACGTTGCTGCCCACCAAAAGATCAAGGTCGTCGTCGCCGTCAATATCGCCGAAGCCAGGCGTGAAATCGTAGTCCGTATCTGAGAATAGCGATAGCCCTGCCCAGTCGCTGTCCGCAAGTTCAAAGGCCGGGACAGTGGGCGTACCAACGTTTAGGAAAAGGAAAAGCCTTGAGTTGGTGAACTTTGCCTGATTGTTGATGAAGGTGTAGTAGCCGTAATTGCCGACCACCAAATCGAGCAAGCCATCGGCGTTCACATCGGCAAAAGCAGGGTGGGCTGCGGTGCCCACATCTATCATATCGCCTTGGAAAAGGTTTTTGACCTGCAATTCAAATTTGTGCAGTCCGGCGGCATCTGAAGCGTTTTTATAGTACCACACCCCTTTGCGGTCTTCTCCGCTGGTGGGGTTGTTGAGCGCAGCGACGAGGTCTTTTTTGCCGTCGTCGTCGTAATCAAAGTAATAGGTGGCGGGGAAAGAGTTCAGGTCTATCGGTACGTTATTGGAGGGGAAAGACGTGTCTTGGGCTGACATCCAGGCGTTTTGTGAGGTGCCGCCGTTGAACATCAGGTCTACACAAGGGAAGGCGACATTGCCGAGCATTAGGTCTTTATCGCCATCATTGTCGTAGTCGAGCGTGGTCGGTGTCGCGCCAGGGTGCAGGCCGTCGCGCTCTTCGGCAATTTGAGACCTGAAACCAGCGCACTCTGTATAACAGGTGTCGGGGTGGCAACTCAATTCAGCATGGCAGCGCTCCATGCCGTTTTCGAAAAAACGCCCCCAACAATTGTCGTATAGCTCGTATTGCGGCTTTGAGAGCGGCAGCCCCTTTTCAACCGACGTATTTATGAGCATGGTAAGACTGGTAGAAGTGCCAGCGGAAAACGCCACGATGTCCAAGTCCCCATCTCCATCTATGTCATCTATGCTTGGAATATCACCGCGATTGATGGGGAAATTGTTCCAAAATGCCGAGTTGTCGTCGGGGTAAAAAATATATAAGGAATTGCAAGAGGAGCAATTGGGGGGATATGTGAAATGTTGGGGGGTGAATTTCAGCCCATGGCCATCGTAATAACCTTTGAACACCTGAATTTCCTGGCTCGCCTGTGAAAAAGCGGCACAGAAAATATCCATCGCGCCATCTTTGTCAAAGTCGCGCATCAGCATCCAGTCTGTAAGGCTATCTGGAAAATTGCAGGCGTATTCATGACGGAAAACATAGTTCGGCGCTCCCGCCGTGCCTTCATTGATGAATGTGAGCACCACATTGCCCACGCGATCGAACAACACCAAATCCTGCAAAAGGTCATGGTCGAGATCGGCTTGCGAGAACTGTGGAGCATTCAGGCCGCCAGCAAAAGGATAGTCGAAATCAACGCCATTTGCCTGAACAGGAGCGCTGATACGCTCAAACATTTGGGTGCTTTGGGCAGACAAGTTGAATGCCCAAAGCAAAGCAGCAAGTGCGAGGAGGAAGGAAGACTTTTTCATGGTGTGTTATTAATTAGGTGAGATTTCTCAATGAATCACCGTCATTTTCATCGGCTGGCTTTGGCCCTCCGAGGTTTGCAGAAGGTAAGTATAAAGCCCGGCAGGCCATCTGCGGGTATCAAATTGGGCTTCATCTTGAGTGGTCAGATTCAGCGGGCGCTCGGCAATTTTTACACCCAAGGGGTTGTAAACCAACAAGGTGGCATATCCTCTGAGTTGCTTCGCATTTTCCCAACGGATCACGGTTGACTGGGCTGCCGGGTTGGGTTCATTTTGCCCAAGGCGGAAGTCGCGCAACGGTATGCTCACTGTGGACAGAAGCGTCGGGTCCGTGTATTCTATGCGCAGGTCGTCGAAATAAAAACCGTCGCGGTCGTCGCCATTGTCAGAGCCTAGGATAAACTTCAGGTCAACCGTTTGGCCAATAAAGTCCGACAAATCCATGCATTCTTCTACCCAATCTCCTTGAAAACCATCAAAAACTGGTTCGCCAAAGGGTTGTGCGCCATTTTTACCCGGGTTGGTAAAACGCCCACAGAGCGCTTGATCAGAATTGCCAAAAGCACGCACTTGTACATAATCGAAGTTTGGCTCAAGATCCCATTTTGCCCAAAAACGAAGCTGTGGGTTTTTGGCTACAGCAGGGATGCTCAC
>JACMMM010000794.1 GCA_014379065.1 Saprospiraceae bacterium | reverse complement strand
GGTTGAAAAGCATTCCCGTGCAGCGATCGAAATCATAGATGTTGATGGAACAACCGACGGCATTGCTGGTGTCAAAATCAACCCCGTCCATAATTACATAATGTGCTCCGTCCGGTGAAAAACAGGCCTGGCCAACGCCGTCGTCGTAGGGCGTTCCAACGGTTTGGGAGCCCATATTGTGAATCCCGTACGGATCAATGAGCAAGCTGTGGTATCTATTTGAAAATTGTTCGTGTGCCAACAACCACCAATCCCGCCCATTTGCGTGTTTGGTGGCCGTGAATTTTCCTATGCTTAGCGTGTCTTCAATAACCATTTGCCCTCTGGAAATCACCTTTCCCAGGCCATTGTTGAGCGACATGTCTATTTCTGCCGCATAGAGATTGTTGGATACCACCCAAACAATTCCATCGGGGCCGTAGGGCCAGAAGAATTCTTCGTCGCCGTAAAGCAGGATGATACGATTTCCATTGCCAGGTTTCGGCAAAGACAAGGCCATTTGCGGCCAAATATTGGGGCCTGGCCCGTCGTCGGTCAAATCTGCACCATTTTGCATGATGTCCCATTGCACCGTTCCTATATCACCACCATTGGTGTACATCTGCAATAAACCGTTGGAGTCGGAGAGAATGGAATTGGTAGCGTCAAAATACATCCCAAGATCAAAGTTCTCTTCGATCTGCAATTTGCCATCGGGGAAGGTCAGCACGCTGATGCCAAAAATATCGCCTGGCGGGCTGAAGCTCCCACCCTTATAGCCCAACAAAGTAGTGTTGTCATGACGTTGGCAAACGGCAACGATGGGGATAATCGTCAAAATGAATAGCGTCAATTTTTTCATGCCTCAAAAAAAGAGGGGCTGACCCTAAAGTTGATAAAGGTTTATTAGGGTTTATTAGGGTTTATAAAGGTTGATAATTTGTACTTGGTATGGCAGAAAACTACCACTTCTCGCGTGCAAACATCAACCTTCATAAACCCTAATAAACCTTTATAAACCCTTATAAACCTTTATAAACTAGGGGCCCGCCACTAGATTAATAAATCAATGTTTCACGACCAGCTTGTGGGTGCTTGTGCCTATTCCTGCAGCTTTCACTTGACAGAAATAAATGCCATCGGGAATATTCGTCAACTGGAGATTGACAATCCCCAAGTTGTTCGGATAATTCTTTTCGATCACCGCTTGTCCCGAGGTGCTTAACAGGACAATCTGTATGGCCCCATCCTTAATATCTTTGGGCAACACAATCGCGACCTCATCAGATGCGGGGTTTGGTATAATCTCTACACCAAAACCGGCAAAGGACTTTGATCCGGATTCTTTGTTCCCCCGTTCTCCGTATCCACACAATTCATCGTCATCAAAGCCTTCATTTGCGACCAACTGGTAAATGGCCTGTGCCAAATATACCGCGCTGCCACCTTCATCCGGGCATTGATGCGCAATGTTGTTTATGGTAGCGGCCTGGCTTGGCGAAAGGCTGAAGTTGCCTTGTCCGATCGTTTCCGCATAGATTGACAATACTTCTACACGGTTTGTCATCAGTTGATCATCTTGAGGCAGTGCCTGTATGGTCGCTAAAGCAGATTGTGCCCTAGTTTCCCGATCATCGTTGACCGCTTGGAAGCTTTCCACCATGCTTGAAACATTTTCGCTGACATTCCTTAAAATTTCAGCCGCTTGCCCGTAGATAAGCAGGGAGTCTGCCAAGGTTCTAGCGTCTTTCAACTCGGCAAGTTTTGCATTATACCTTGTTTCCGCAGATCCAATTGCTTGAAGCTCCAAGGCTATGGCAGCTTCGTGCGTTGCGCTGATGAGGGAAAGATCGTTGACCAAGACATCTGCCTCGTAAAAATTGCCAATGGGCCTTGTCTCATTGTCGGCATAAAAGCGGTCAACACTGTCATCCAGGCCGTGCAACTCAGGGTAGCGTTTCATCCGTTCATAAAGGCTGCGGCTGCCTTCCCATTGAAGGGTTTTCAGCGGCTGAGAACCATCGCTGAATCCTTCCCCTGCCAGGATTCTGTCTGCTTCGTCAATTTCCTTGCCCCTGACATCGGGCACGGCTGGTGGCACTTCGCAGACACTACAGTTGTAATCAAAAAAACCATCATCATGAAACCACGGCTCTGTAACACCAGGTTGCGTAACGACCTGAATTGGCCAGTCAGGTGTGTTTTGGGTAAGGACGTGGAAGCGAGAAGCCTGGACAACTGCATTGGTTGTCCCGAAATGCAGCGCCTCTCCCGAGGAACCGTTAAAAAAGTTACGATTATTGACAAATATCCCCAGGAATGGAATGAAAATACCCTGCTCTCCCATTATACCAGTTTGGCTTATTTCAAGTGCCCTTTCGTGGAAATTCATTTCAGAAGTCCGGAACGTGGTGCTGCCGCAGCCGCCGAAGAAACGAAACCCAAAGCGCCCCCCATCGGTGGTGTTGCAACAGAAAATATTCTGGGGGCTTATGGCCGTGTTAAACCCTCTCGTTGCTGCACCGCTTGAGTTGTCGAGTACGGTATTGCTGTAAAGATAGTTACGGGGGGATGTATTTAATGCCAGGCCAGTTCCCGTTGGAGCGGTGCCATTGAATGGCTGGTATTGAACGTAATTGTTGTCTATTGTCCAGCGGCCCACGCCCCGGATGAGAATACCGCTTTCGGCTGTATTCAAATAGATTTCGTTTTCAGACATTCGGGCGTTCGTAAGGTCGGGCTGGTTACCGTTTCTGACATCAATCGCCAAGTCTCCTTCCGTATTTGTCTGGTCAAAATTCCGCAAAACATTCTTGTTGATGGCGTATTGTAGCCACTGACTGATCACAGAAGTCTGCAAGTCTCTGGCTACAATGCCTCGGTTGCGATAAACGATGTCTTCGTTTTCCGACAATGTGAAGCCAAATGGGTTGCTTAGTTCGATCCCTCTGCGCACACTCGGCATATCATTTTCCAGTGCCGCCAAGATGCCACCACGGGAATAGATCCCGTGACCGCAGCCGTTAAAATTTGAGTTGCCGACGGTGGAGAAGCCGGCGCTCGTCAACACGCCGATTCCGGTGGAGGAAGCAAAAGTTGGAATCTGTGCTTCGCTTAGCCATTCTCCAACCAGGTCGGTAAAACTGGCATGGTGTACCTGAAGCCAGCAGTTTTCTCCAATGACGCCGTTGCGCAACCTTGAAAAGGTGTTGGTAATCCCTTGGTCGGTGGATGCTCCCACCGTAAACGTAACCCCTTGGCTCACCACGCCAGCATAGCCGTTGTCTGCGTTCCAGTTGGCCAGTCCTTGATCGCAGGCCGGCAACAGTTGTGTTGGGCCGTTCCCGATAAAGTCGTTACCGGCAAAGGGCGTTTGCGTCAGATTCGACCCCGATGGACCAGGCACAAAAACACCAACGTGGTTGCGGATAAATCGGTTGCGCTGTACATCAATAATGGTAGTGTTGTTCCCGCCAGGTGGGGGCCAGTTGACAAAACTGCCGGTGGCCGTAATGGCATGTTGTGCGTCCTGGATTTCGTTTCTTTGGAAAACCAAACGGCCAAATGCGTCCACTGAAATACCGCGCCACATTCGTTCGCAACCTATGATCGTGTTTTGAATCATGGTCAGGTTGCGATGGGCCTGCACCTCGATTTCCGAGCAGGGCTGCATCAGGATGCTTGGGCAATCGGTAATGGTGAGGTTCTGGTCAATAATGAGCTTGCCGAAAATGGCAATACAACCATGGTGATCGCTTTGATTGATCACACCGTCATTATTTTGGTCGTAGTTGAACTGTGCTTCAAGTACTGAATAAAGTGATCCAGTGCTTGCAGCAATTATGTTGAGTGTGTTCGCTGCTGTACAAGGACAGGCCAGTTCAGGCGTACAGTCAATAGGAGATACACTGCCCGCGTTGACAGTGGAGCCATCATAACATGGGTCGAGCGGAGTGAATTGCAGATTGATGGGCAAAGATTGTCCAATTAGCGCTTCATCATCAGCAACTTGCAGCGTAAGCTCAAGGTGAATGCATTCACCTGAAGGAATATCACCCTCATTGATCAGATGTGTCAAGGAAGGAAAATCAGCATTCGGCACGAGCGTCAATCCGGGAGGGAGTTGAACTGTGACCAAAGTGGCTGGATTCGTGAAGGTGTTGCCCTCGCATTCAACGTTGTTGCAAATCTCAATATTCACGTTCACCTGACCGCCCAAACAAGGCTCGGCAGGGCCAGCGCTAGTCGTCAAATCGAGGATGTCAAGAAGATCGTTGTGCAGTTCGGTACGTACGGCATCCACGAAGATAGATCCAAGGGTCATTGCTGGCAAATCTATATTCGTAAATGAGCTCAGATAAAGGTAGTTCCAACAGACACTAGATTCATTGGTGAAAGTGACCGTATAAGTCGCAAATGCTGGATTGGTATTTTGGTTCGATGTTATTGGTACAAACCATGAGGGACTTGATATCCCTGGGATATCATAGACTATTTCGTTTTCAACAGGTTCGCTTTCAGAAAACTCCACCCTAATACTTGGATTAAAGGACAAACAACCTGCTGGAGACATTGCTACGAATGTAACCGTCCCAGACATGCCAGGAAAAATGGGTTCGCAGAGCGGGAAAGCCATCCCTTCGCCTTGGCTTTGGTTTTGTCCAGGTGGACGGCGAAGCACCAATCGTACAAGTTGATCGCCATTGGGTGTAACAATGTTTGACAACGAGTTAGCCCCACAAGTCCATGGAACAGCAGTTGGCGAGATTACCAAATCCGGGGTATTGTCCCATCCGCCGGTTGCAGTTTTATAGAATGTAAAACCCGTCCCCCCAGCAAACTCTCCCAAAGTCAAATTTGCCAACATTTCTTCGTTGCTCCCAAAGTCCTCAAAATCCCAAAATGGATTTATTTGGCAATCTTCAAGATTTTCACAAGCTACTGCAATCGCAGGGTTTGTAACAACTATCCTTACCGTTGCCACATCGCAACGTCGCCCATCGCAACTCGTGATGGAATAACAAAAGGTGTAGGCGCCCAAGTCATTGGCCTGCACCGTGATCTGATTGCCATTTAGATCTACGTCTATCCCTGAGGTGTTTCCACAATTAGGCAACAAAGTGAATGTTGCATTGGTGGGAAAATCATTGGACAGCAACGTTGCCACATCAATTTGGATATCATCTCCTTGACCGACAAAAAAAGTGCCGTCATTGGCCGCGATCGCAACACAGGTTGGGTCGCAACCATTGTCCACATCGTAGCCCAGCCTGCACAAAATAGTGGTTTCTGTTGGTGTCAGCGTACGCTGTATCCCATCGGTGCCCGGTGGTATCCCGGAATTCATCACATAGTGGTCCGAGCCACAGGTCCTGTCCAAGTGGCTGAGCACATTCATAAATGTCTGCGCATCCTGTCCAGCATATTCACCATTGACAGGAGGGACCTGTGGCACCTGAAAGCGGATATTGGTTGGCCCGCAATCCTGGCTCCAAATCATGTCTGGCATGGAAGGAAAATCTACATGATTGAAACTGTAATCGGCGCAACAAGAGCCATTTGTGCTTGGCATGTTTGTCAGAATCATGGGATGCCCTTCCACATCTGCCAAGTTCAAATCCCACAGCGTGTAAAACCCCTGGTTTGGCGCGCCGCTGGGTGTGATTTGTGATCCAAAGCCCAAAACGTGCAAGGCTTCGTGCAAAATGGCCGTGTAGAAATCAAGTTCAGAAGCCCCTATACCAGCCTCCGGGCCTATATAAAAATTCGTAAGATTGGCATTTACTGCAATCAGCCCATGTTGGGGGGTATTCACTCCGCCTGTAAAGAACTGCTGGTGTACAAGGCTGTGCCCCAAGCCGCATTGGTTGGGAAAGAATGCCGTGCCGATCGCACCAACATCATTGGCCAAATTGGGATCTTTCGACAATCGAATGATCGCCCTTTCTCCAGATTGTGTAAGGATGATTTGGGAAAGGTAGGTGAACACGTCGCAGACGGTCTCCATTTCAGCTTGTGTGAAAGGGTTGTTCTGCACATTCTCAAAGATGAGCGTGAAATCTTCAATCTGGTCGCAGTGATTTGCCTGAATATTGAAGTTCCACAACCCCATTTCTTCTTCGGCATACTGGTTGCCATAGCGGTCAAGATAAACGGGGTCTAAATACCGATAAATATCAGGGGTGACCTTGTTGTAAACCCCGCACTCGTACGATTGTGCGTGGATCAAAGGAGGAAAGGGGATTAAAAAGGATAGGAACAGACAAATGAGCGGCAAAAACCTAACATTTTGTCGGCTGAGGGTTTGCAAGTTTAAGGTTTGCATACTTTTGTAACGATTTATGTGGCCCTACTCTGATTGTTTTACCCGGCCATTTCGGTGCTACCGGGGATCTTTCGAAGTTTGGTCTGGAGGCGGCGGCTGCAACCGCTGCCTCTTTTTTACCCGCCTTCGGTCGCCGTAGGCTTGCCGCAGGTGAACCGAAGCTTTCCTGCCCGCCAAGCCTCGGCAGGCGGGAGCGAAGGAGGGTGAAATAATCTCTGATCATAAATGCCAGCGCATTAAAAGCTCCTTCATTTCGCTTGCAAATGTTTCGGTATTGATCATGAAAAAAAAAGGACACTTTTGGGTACACTTACCAAATAAAGGCACGCCAATACATAGACTAGACAATCTTTTCAGCGCAGCATTTCAGGGCTATCGAGCGCTGTCGGGGTTAGGTCGGTGACTGCTGCAACCGCTGACGCTCGTATTTCCCGACTTTTACTTGACAAATATTTAGATGTTTTTCACGAAAAAAGCAGCACACTTTTTGGGACTGTTACCAAAAAGAACGTGCTGGGGAGAGGGGATGCCAATACATAAACCTGGCAGGCTTCTTAGCATACCAAGTTGGCAATTACATTATCACACCACGCCTTGAACGTGGTTGGGGAGAGAGATCAGGCAAAAGCCTGACAAAAAAGAAAGGTTGGAACGGGTGGATGGTTTCGAGATTTGACAACTTTATTGAGTTGTCAAATCTACAGATCCTACCCGGCCATTCCGGAGCTAACGAAGGGCTTTCGGGGTTTAGTTGGGAGGTAGCGACTACGACCGCTGTCCCTTTTTTGCCCGGCTTTTACTTGGCAAATATTTTGGTTTTTTTCACGAAAAAATAGGACGTTTTGGGGGGGCTTTTACCAGAGAGGGTTTGCCAAGCTTGGGCGGAATTAGCGTACACAAAAAATAAACCGCAAAACCGCAGAAACGGAGAACCGCAAAATTGAAAAACGTGAAGCACGTGGTCTGGTAATAGGGGAAGTTGTACCCTTTTGAAATCAGGATGCACGGTTTTAAATTTTGCGGTTGT
>JACMMM010000793.1 GCA_014379065.1 Saprospiraceae bacterium | reverse complement strand
TCAGCACTATTTCGAGCACAAAAGACTGCCAATCGCTGCTCGCTGGGAGGGTAGCGCCCAAGTTCTGCGAGTTTGGGAATAAAAAACGAAGCAGCAAACTGGCTAAAAATGCCCCACCGATTTGACTACCTATGTAGGGCGCCAATTCTTTTGCTGGGAACATTCGCAAGGCCCAAAAACCAAGCGTGACCGCAGGGTTCAGATGTGCCCCAGACACATCGCCAAAGGTGTAGATCATGGCTAGCACGATCAGTCCAAAAGTGATGGCAATGCCAACATGTGTCACCGCGCCGTTCGTCATTTCATCAATGACGATTGCCCCCGTTCCGCAAAAAACGAGGGCAAACGTGCCAATTACTTCTGCAAGGTATTTTTGCATAATCAGTTCAGCGTCATTTTCATTACAACTGAAGATGATGGACAAAGCCCTGTAAACTGCTCCGTTTGGGCAATTTCGACAGGAGCGTCGCTTCGTTCCACTTGCCGGAAGCCATTTTTTTCAAAATACCGCTCGGCAGTATTGGTAATTAAAAAGACTTCCCGCACATCATGCAAACGGGCGTAGTCAAGTACGGCTGCAAAAAGGCGTTGGCCGAGGCTTTGGTTTCGGTGCGTTTCGGCCACAACCACCGAACGCAACAGGCCTCTGTTTCCCAGCAATTCCAAGCCTGCGGAGCCGACGATTTGTTCTCCGTCAAAGGCCAGTGTAAAGCCTGACAAATCGGCTGGCAAATCACGGGTAGGCAGCTTGACTTTTTGCAAAAAATCAATCAAAACCTGTGCTTCGTCGGGGCTGACGTTTTTTAAAAGGATGGGCATGGCGCGACATATTTTTAGTGAAAATTAGCGGAACAACTTCGGGTCGCTCCGCCAATAAGATTGAAAATCAATTAAAATTGCCTGAGTTATCGGTCAGACGACTTGGAGTCGTCAGACCGAAGCACCTCCTCTGACGACTCCAAGTCGTCTGAGGAGTAAAGTTGTCAAGTTCAATTTAGGAGGCAACTTCAAGTTGCCTCCTAAATTCACGTTCCCCCACTTTTTTAGCAACACCCACTCCCCGGTGCACAGCAAGCCTTACCCGCCTCAGCAGCCAAATTGCGCATTTCAACCTTTCGTTTCTCTCCGCGAACTGCCTTTTGAGCCGGATCGCCACCCGGTTTTTCAGCATACGCCGTGACGCTAAAAATACCCGTTTTAGAGGCTATAAACGCTTGCAATTCATCTTCCGAAAGGTATTCGCGCAGGATTTCATCTGGAATCAAAATTGGTTTTTGTTTCTGTACGCTCAGGTTTTCAAAACCCGTTCGGCGAATGATGTCAAGATATTCGGCCTTTTGAATGGCCCCTGAAACACAACCTGCATACATCTCCGCAGCATTTCGCAATGCGTCTGGCAAATCGCCCACCAATACAATGTCGGAGATACTGAAATGTCCGCCGGGACGCAATACGCGCATGATTTCATTGAAAACTTTGGGCTTGTCGGGCACGAGGTTCAGCACACAATTGCTCACCACAACGTCCACGGAATTGTCCGAGACGGGCAGATCCTCGATGTCGCCCTGCCGGAATTCAACGTTGTGGAAATTCAACTTCTCGGCGTTTTCACGCGCCCGGCGAATCATGGTCGGCGTGAAATCCACACCAATGACTTTGCCTGTGGCGCCTGTTTCGGCGCGTGCAATAAAGGCATCGTTGCCAGCGCCAGCGCCGAGGTCGAGTACCGTGTCGCCTGCTTGAATTTGCGCAAATTGCGTGGGCAAGCCACAGCCCAAGCCCAGGTCGGCATCGGGATTGTAGCCTTCAAGGTCCGTGTAGGAATCGGCCATGATGGTGTAGGTGCCGGGAGTACCGACACCGCAGCAGGAGGCTTCATTGCAGCCCTTGTCTTGCAGGGCGATTTCGGAGTATTTTTCCCGGACGACGGTTTTGATCTGTTCAGCAGTTTGCATAGCTTAAATTGTTTAATTGTTGATATGATTTGAATGCTTCGCGCTTGGGGCGATTATTTATCGTAAAAAGACGATGGTTTTGGGCAAAAAAATAGCCAACGAACGAGTCAACAGCACTGCTGATTGGCGGTAGTGCTCACGAAAAACGATTTCAACATCAGTTCAAATCGTTGAAAGGTTTCACGGTTGATGCAATAGCAAGATTTCACGCCTTCCACCGTGCCTTGGATAAGCCCGGCTTGTTGCAATTCTTTGAGGTGCTGCGACACAGTGCTTTGAGCTAAGGGCAACACCTCCACGATTTCGCCGCAAATGCAGGTATTTCGTTTGGCCAGCTCTTTCAAAATAGCAATCCGCGCCGGGTGGGCGAGTGCTTTGGCGAGTTCCGCGAGTTCTTGTTCGTCCTTTCCGAAGGATTCTTTTTTGTTGGTGGGCATGTTTGGTTGGTTACAATTCATCGCAAAAGTACGATGAATTTTGAAAACACAAAATTTTTGGAGAATTATTTATCGTTTTTTTACGATAAATAAAATTCAGGTAAGAAAAACGTGCTTTGCGTGAGAGAAGTGACACTTTTTAAAAAAGTGTCACTTCTTGTACCCAGTCTGTGCCAAGGCTCGTACCATCGCCTCTGCCTTCACCATGCACTCTTCGTATTCTTGCTCAGGCACTGAATCGTACACAATCGCCCCGCCTACCTGCGCCGAAACGTAGCGCGTGGCAGCGTTGTATAAAATGCTGCGAATCACTACATTAAAATCAAAATCGCCGTCAGGTGCAAAGTATCCAACGGCGCCCGAATACAACCCGCGCCGGGTTCGCTCGTAGCGTTCAATCAATTCCATCGCCATTACTTTGGGCGCTCCTGTCATGCTTCCCATCGGGAAACAATCGCGAAGAGCACGGAGTGGGATTTGGTCATTGGGGTCATTAAAGTCATTAGGGTCATTCGTCATTGCGTCATTTGCGCTGCTCTTGGTGTTGGGCAATAACCCCAATGACGAATGACCCAATGACCCCAATGACGAAATGGCCCCCTCCTCCGCCAAGGCTACGGCGGGTAAAAATGTCGGCAAAACCCCGCTCACCGTCGAAACCATCTGATGCACCGTGGCAAAAGAGTAAATACCACAGAGTTCATCTACTACCACCGAACCCGGGACACAGTTGCGCGAAAAATCGTTGCGCACCAAATCCACGATCATGACATTTTCTGAACGGTCTTTTTCGCTGGCGGCCAGTTCTTGCTTGATTTGCTCGTCTTCTTCAATGGATTTTCCCCGGCGACGGGTGCCTTTGATGGGTTGGGAGATCAATTTTTGCCCGACTTTTTTCAAGAACCGTTCCGGGCTTGCGGAAAGTAAATAACGGTCGCGCCAGCGCAGAAAGGTCGAAAAAGGGGCTTTCCCAATCTCGTTCAAGCGTTCAAAAACAGCAACGGGATCGAGTGCCGCGTTTTCTGCAAAAAATTCTTGGCAGAAATTCATCTCGTACACGTCGCCTCCACTGATGTGCTGGCGAATGGTTTCGACGGTTTGGAGGTATTCGGTTTTTGAGATGCGGGGTTGGAGTTTGATTTTTACATTTTCCTGTTTTATAGGTTTACATTTCGCGGTTTTTATCTCTTCAAACACTTCCTCGGGGACTCTTCCTAAAGTTTGAATTTCAAGTAAAACCTCGTGGCGCTGCGCAGCGCCACGAGGTTTAATGCTCACCACGGTTCCTGGCCGAAAAAAGCCCAAATCGGGCATCTCAATTCCATCAAAATTTTGACTGGAAAGTTGTTCCACCTCGTTTTTCAAATCATAGCCGAAAAAACCGAAGAGCCAATCGTTTCCTCCTTGACGGAAGGACTTTAGTTGCTCGAATGCATTTCCGGCTTTGGATTCCAGCACCTCGATCGCATCCCCAGCAGCGAGGCATTCCCAGCTGTCCTTGTTGGCCAAGAGGGGCTTAGTCATCCGATTACTCCCAGTCAACGGATGACAAAGCCCCACG
>JACMMM010000792.1 GCA_014379065.1 Saprospiraceae bacterium | reverse complement strand
TCTCCAATTGCTGCGCGTGGGTTTCGACACCCTTGATTTTGGCTCTTTTGTCAGTCCCAAAGCCATTCCGCAAATGCGCGATACGGAGGAGGTTTTAGAAAAGCTTGATCTCAGCAATACACAAACCAAACTGCTGGCCATCGTTGCCAACGAACGCGGCGCAGAGGATGCCTGCCAATTTTCGGAAATCCAATACCTCGGCTACCCCTTCAGCATAAGCGAAACCTTCCAGAAGCGCAACACGAACGCTACCATTGCCGAAAGCGTGGAACGTACCAAATTCATACAGGATATGTGTGTTCGACACGAAAAAGAGCTCGTGCTCTACATTTCTATGGGCTTCGGAAACCCCTACGGCGACCCCTGGAATGTAGAAACCGTGCATCGTTGGGTGGACGCGCTCGTTCCGCTGGGTATCCGCACTTTTTCGCTTTCGGATACGATTGGCTGTTCCAATCCACAAAATATCTCGTACCTGTTTAGCAATCTCATTCCTGCCTACCCAGATATTGAGTTTGGGGCGCATTTGCACACTTTACCTCACAATTGGCGCGAAAAAATAGAAGCTGCGTGGGCCAGTGGCTGTCGCCGCTTCGATGGCGCTTTGCGCGGGTTTGGTGGCTGCCCCATGGCCAAAGATGACCTCACGGGCAATATGGCTATGGAAAATCTGGTGTTCTTCCTTGATGAGGCCGGAGTGGAATCCGGGCTTGACCGCCAGGAGTTTGGCCAAAGCTTGGCTCTGGCAGATGAAGTATTTAAATAAGACATTGGACGCTGGACATTGGACGTTGGACTTGACCCTGCTAAAGTCAAATATCCAGTGTCCCGCGTCCAATGTCCAATGTCCCGCGTCCAATATCCAGTGTCCCGCGTCCAATGTCCAATGTCCCGCTTCCAATGTCCAACGTCCCGCGTCCCCATAAAATAGTCATCATTAGCCCGGCGCACCCCTTGCGTGGCGGCATTGCGGCTTCTTCGGAACGGCTGGCCTTGGCCCTTCAAGATGCGGGCCATGAAGTTGTAATCTACTCGTTTTCACTACAGTACCCGGCTTTTCTTTTTCCGGGAAAAACGCAATTGACCGACGATCCTGCGCCAAAAAATCTTCAAATTAAAACCCGGCTTAATTCCGTCAATCCACTAAACTGGTTGCTCGTTGGCCGCCAAATCGCGCGGGAAAATCCCGGTCAAATTATCGTGCGTTTTTGGTTGCCGTTCATGGGGCCTAGCCTTGGCACGGTACTTCGTGTGGCGAGGTTTTTTGTGCGAAATAAAATTCGTGTCACCGGACTTGTAGACAATATTGTCCCCCATGAAAAACGCTTTGGCGACCGCCCTTTTGCCCGCTGGTTTGTCCGTGCCTGCGACGATTTTGTAGTCATGTCAAAATCGGTGGGAGCAGAGATTCGGTCTTTTTTGCCCGCTTCCAAAAATGTCGAAAGCGTGGTTCGTTTTGCTCCTCACCCAATTTATGACACCTATGGCGAGTCTCTGGAAAAGAAAGAAGCAAGACAACTTTTAAACCTCCCTGAAAGCGTTCCACTCGTTCTGTTTTTTGGCTTTATCCGAAAATATAAGGGCCTCGATCTGCTGTTGGAGGCGCTTATTCAAACCCCTGACATTCACGCCGTTGTCGCAGGAGAATGCTACGAGGACTGGGATTTTTACCAAAAAATCATTCGAGAAAACGGCCTCTCGGAGCGGGTGCATTTGTTCACCGATTTTATTCCGGCAGAACAGGTGCGAGTATTTTTTTCAGCGTCAGATCTGGTCGTGCAACCCTACAAATCGGCCACGCAAAGCGGCATTTCCCAGATTGCCTATCATTTTGAAAAACCCATGGTGGTGACCAATGTGGGCGGCTTGCCAGAGATTGTGACGCAGGGTGTTTCGGGTTATGTCGTTGATCCAGACCCGATTGCAATAGCTGGAGCCATGCGAGACTTTTTTGAAAACGACCGTGAAAAGGCCATGCAGGAAGGCGTTAGGCTGGAGAAACAACGGTTTTCCTGGGAGCACCTCGTAGCGCAACTTTTGGGCTGAGACAACCTATTTGGCTAAGTATTGCATCAGGCGGTAATATTTTAATAACAAAACTTCCGTCTAACATGAAAAACTTGTTTTTGCTCCTTGCATTGGTTTGCTCTGGCCCGCTCTTTTCTCAAGAAAAAAAGGAAACCCCTTCTGGCAATAATCACAAGGAAGGATTCAGTCTCGCAGTCATTGGAGGGCTGAACATCAGCAAAATGCCTTTCAATCCTCCCCAAACTTCTTCAGAATTAGTAATTCCCAGCACTAAAAGTGTGTATGCTTTTTTCGGTGGATTGTCGGCCCGGAAGCCAATAAGCCATCGGTTTGCAGCACTTTTAGAGGCCACTTATTCAGTTCGTGGGTTTGGGTATTTTTCGTCGAATGAGATTTCACGCTTTCGATTTGACTACCTTGATTTTGTCCCACAGGTGGAATACAATGTGTTCAATAACTTATATCTATCCTTGGGCGGGTATGTGGGTTTTCGGATAAAGGAACATTCCAAAATAGGGGACAGTGAATGGGTTACGTTTGATCCAAAATTGGTGGAATTCGCGACGGACACCGATTTTGGAATCGTACCGGGCCTGACCCTGCGGTTTGAAAAAGTGTCTGTCCTGGTTCGATACCAGTATGGGTTATTTGCAGCAAGCAATTTAGATATTTCCAATGAACTGGGGGAACCCATCGGTACGATTGAACGTCAGAACCGAACTTTTCAAATAGGTCTTGGGTTCAGGATTCTATAACCAACAGAAATACAAAATCCCGGCCATTAACAATGACCGGGATTTTTTTGTGATCCCGACAGGGCTCGAACCTGTAGCCTACAGATTAGAAATCTGTTGCACTATCCATTGTGCTACGGGACCAAATGCAGCGCAAAAGTAAAAACTTTCAGCAAGTCAAACTTCTATCTTCCCTCCAAAAGTTCCATTTCTTGCTTTGCAGCCAAAACGGTTTTCCAGCATACGTGCTATCTTTCGCGCAAAACAACTTGCAAGCATGACACCTACGCCTCCCACTGTTGCAAACGTTCAGATAGAAGAAGGCTGGAAACAAGCGCTGGCCGAAGAATTTCAAAAGCCCTATTTCGCAGAAATCAAGGCGTTTTTGCTCGCCCAAAAACAGGCTGGCAAAACCATTTACCCGCCCGGGCCACTGATTTTCAATGCTTTCAATAAAACACCCTTTGAGACAGTGAAGGTTGTGATACTGGGCCAAGACCCTTACCACAACCCGGGAGAAGCCATGGGGCTTTGTTTCTCCGTCCCACATGGCGTGAAAACCCCGCCCTCGCTTGTCAATATTTACAAAGAAATAAAGAACAGCCTCGGCATTGCGCCGCCTTCGCACGGTGACCTCACGCATTGGACTGAACAGGGTGTGCTCCTCCTCAACGCTATGCTTACGGTGGAAGCCCGTAAACCGGCCAGCCATCAGAAAATTGGCTGGCAGACCTTTACGGATGCCGTAATTCGTTGTGTTTCTGAGCAAAAGGAAGGAGTAGTGTTTTTGCTTTGGGGCAATTTCGCGCGTACCAAAAAGGCGCTCATTGATGAGAGCAAGCATTATGTTCTTGAATCAGCGCACCCTTCTCCGTTGGCAGGCGATGCCTTTCAAGGTTGCGGCCATTTTGTGCGCAGCAATGAGATTTTGGAAAAACAGGGGAAGGGGAAGATTGATTGGGCGCTTTCCTAATTTAGGAGGCAACTTCAAATTGCCTCCTAAATTCCTCCGCCAAAGTCAAAGGCTTAGCCACTGTTCAATTTGAGGCTTGAAAAAGGTCAG
>JACMMM010000791.1 GCA_014379065.1 Saprospiraceae bacterium | reverse complement strand
CTTTTTAAAATCAACAAATTGCGGTGAAACCTCAGGCATTTCCCAAGCCAAAAACTCTTGCGCAAAACCCGAAGCTCCCTCGCGGTTTACCTCGATGGGGGTGATGGGCGGTTTCTCCACTTTCATCACCGCTGGATCGTCGCCAGTGTGTTTGTACACCACGGCAAAATTGTTGTCATGGAAGGTTTTTTGGGCAAATGCCACTACCTCGGCTTTTGTTATTTTGGCTAATTTTTTCCAGCGCCGCACCATATCTGTCCACTCTACGCCCAATATATACGCGCTGGTAATGGCGTTTGCGCGTCCAGGATTTTTCTCAAACGACCTGATTTCTGAAAGTTTCATGTCTTTGACAACTGCTTCCAGCAGCCAGTCCTCAAACTCACCGCGCCTCAATTTTGCAATTTCCTGGAGCAGAATTTTTTCCACTGCTTCGAGTGACTGGCCCTCGCGCGGCTTCGCCATGAGCAGGAGGGAAGAGAAATCTTCGTACACGCGCGGGTAAGCGTATGCCTCCAAAAGCTGCTGTTTTTGCACGATGTTCAGATCAAAAAGCCCTGCCTGATAGTTGTGTAGAATTCCTGCAATCAAAGGCAACAACAGCGAAGCTTCTTCGGATTTTGCACCCTGCAAACGCCAGCCCATTTCGACCCAGGGTGATTCTTGCCCCCATACTTCACGGAGGGTACGAGACTCCAAATCAGGTTGGGGCTTGAAGTTGAATTTTGGCACGTCTTTCCGTTTAAAACCGCCAAAATACCGCTCTGCCAGTCGCACCGCGTGTGCCGGATCAAAGTCGCCAGCCATGACAATAGCCATGTTGTTCGGCACATAGTAGGTGTCGAAAAACTTGTAAATATTCGTCTGGGAAGGGTTTTTCAAGTCTTCGCCGCGTCCGAGGGTAGTTTGCGTTCCATACGGGTGACTGGGGGTCAAGGTCTCCTGCATTGCCTTGAGGGTCTTGCGGAAATCCTTATCCTGGCTGATGTTGTATTCTTCAAAAACGGTCTCCAATTCCGTGTGGAACAGCCGCAAAATCGGTCTGCGGAAACGCTCGCTTTCGAGTGCAAACCAGCGCTCCAACTCGTTGGACGGAATATCGTTCACATACACCATCTGTTCCACCCAAGTGTAGGCGTTTGTGCCTTTTGCCCCCATCTCACTCACCAACTTGTCATATTCATTGGCAGAAGCAAACTGAGCTGCATCGAAGCTGAGGCGATCAATTTCGGCGTACAAATCCTTCTTTTTCTCCGGGTTTTGCTCTGCGCGGTGCTGCTCGAACAACAGTTCTATTTCATCAAGAATGGCTTTTTCTTTTGCCCAGTCAAGTGAGCCAAGCCGGTCAGTGCCTTTGAACATCATGTGCTCAAAATAGTGGGCCAATCCAGTGGTATCAGCAGGGTCGTGTTTAGAGCCTACACGCACAGCAATTTCAGTGTAAACGCGAGGCTCTTCCTTGTTCACAGTCAGGAAAAGTCGCAAGCCGTTGGCGAGGGTGTGCATCTGCACTTGTATAGGGTCGCCTGGCGTGGTACGGAATTCGGCTGTGGTAGAAGCGGGAATAAATTGTTGCATGGTTTGTATTGGCTAAAAACCCGTCTGACGTTTTTCAATCGCAAGACGGGTTATAAAATACTTGAAATATTATAGGTCTGATCAAAGATCAAGTAGCAAGCTAGTCGGGTCTTCAATCAGGTTTTTGACTTTCACCAAGAAAGTGACGGAAGTTGAGCCATCAATAATCCGGTGGTCATAACTCAGTGCCAGGTACATCATGGGGCGGATTTTCACCTCGCCATCCACCGCAATAGGTCGGTCTTTGATGGCGTGCATCCCGAGTATTGCACTTTGTGGTTCATTGATTATGGGTGTGCTCATCAGGCTGCCGAAAATACCGCCATTGGTGATGGTAAAAGTGCCCCCCGTCATTTCTTCAAGAGAGAGTTTGCCATCCCGGGCTTTGACAGAAAGTTCCTTGATTTTCAACTCGAATTCGGCAAAATTGAGGCTTTCGACATTGCGGATCGGCGGCACCACCAGACCTGTAGGGGTCGAAATGGCGATGCTAATGTCGGCGTAATCGTGGTAAACAATGTCGTCGCCATCAAGCGAAGCGTTCACTTCGGGCATTTCCAACAGAGCCTTGGCGCAAGCTTTGGCAAATATGGACATGAAGCCCAGTTTGATGCCGTATTTCTTGACGAATGCCTCTTGGTATTTTTCGCGGAGGGCCATCACAGCGCTCATGTCCACCTCGTTGAAGGTGGTCAACATGGCGGTATTGTTTTTTGCGCTCACCAGGCGTTTGGCGATGGTGCGGCGCATTCGGCTCATCTTTTCACGGCGTTCGTTGCGGGAGAAGCTGTTGACTGTTGACTGTTGACCGTTGACTGTTGACTGTTGACTGTTGACTGTTGGGGGCGTGGCTTGGGAAGCGTTTTCAGTGGCTAAACCAGCCGATTGCCGACTGTCCACCGCTTTTACAGCATCATCTTTGGTAATGCGACCATCGCGGCCTGTACCCGTGACGTTACCAGCTTCGACTCCTCCTTCCGCAAGGATTTTAGAAGCAGCAGGAGAGGGTGTGCCAGCGGCATAGGAGGTTTCCGGGCTTTCGGCAGCAACTGGGGTGGCACTAGCAATGCCGGCCAGGCCTGGAGTATAGGTCATCTCAGTAGATGCACTTGGCTTTTGTGAAGCAGGCTCTGCGGAAGCGGCCTCTGTATCTATTTTACCAAACAAAGCGCCCACGGGCAGGTCTTCACCTTCTTTAGCGACCCAAGTGAGCTTCCCAGCACTGTCGGCGGAAAGTTCCTGGTTGGCTTTTTCGGTTTCTATTTCGCACAGCGGCTCATCGAGCGCGACGATGCTGCCGTCCGGCTTGAGCCATTTGGAAAAGGTGACGCTGCTGATGGATTCGCCCAAATTGGGGATTTTCAGTTCTATAACCGGCATTCTATCTTAGAGGATGAACGATGAATGAGAAATGATGAAATGGAGCAGGCAAAAGTAGGCTTTTAACAAGAATTTGGACTTGCAACAAATTACGGGCGAGCAAGTTCAGCATGTCTACTTTTTACCTTTGAAATCAAATTTCAAAAGCATCCCTTCGCCAAGTTTTCCTTCGCTGCTGAGCAACAAATTGCCCTGTGCATCAAAGGAAATGCCTTCTGGCTGTGGGAGTATTTTTTTGTCCAGACGCTGGGCAAACTTTATTTTCCCGGTTTTATAGTCCAGCACCACCAAGCGTTTCAGGGCTGTGGAAACGACGTATACATCACCCGTGAGCGGATGAACAGCCAAGCCAGATGGACTGAAATATTCGTGTCTTTCCACCTCGCCATAAGAGACCAATCGGTTTACCTCCTCCGGGTGGATGGTGTAGGCCGGAGATTCGTCTAAGGTTTTGGTTTCCAAATTGAAAACATAGATACCTCGAGGATAAAGGCTGTCAGGCTGTTCTTTGCAAGCAAGCAAAAGTGCCTTGCGCCAAGGGTCGTAAGCAAGTCCCTCTACATCATTGTGTTTTTTCAACGAGGTTTTGAATTCCTCGACATGCGGAGGATTTTTTTCCCAATCCGTTATTTCATACATATCGCCATTGCTCTTGGCAGCCCAAATGGATTTGCCCACCATTTCCACACTCTCAAAATCGCCTTTGTCGCGGAACAAAACGCGGCGAGACACCGACCCTCCGCTATTCCCCTCAACAAAAAAAACCTCCCCACGCTCGTCGGCGATGGCGAGGTAAACACCCGCTAAATCGGTTGGGCTCAGGCCCGAAATTTCTTTGAGTGCTTCGCTGACAAGGTTGATGGTCAACGACGGATTTTGCAGATCGTAGGGCAATGAATCGGTTACGACAGCAAAATCGGGGCGCGGGGCGGTAGTGGGTTGCTGCGTATTGCAAAAGCAAAGCACCAGCGCAGGAAAAGCCAAGCCGAAACTGAGGACGGGTAGTTTTTGCATAATGAAAGGGTTGATAAGGGTTTATGAGGGTTTATGAGGGTGATGAGGGTTGATGAGGGTTTATGAGGGTTGATGAGGGTTGATGAGGGTTGATAATAGTTCATAAATCTTATCAACTCTCATAAACCCTTATAAACCCTTATAAACCCTTATAAACCCTCATCAATTAAAATAGTTATTCAGAAAAAACTTCAATCTCGCGCATTTCTATTACGAGGTCAGTGAATTTGCCTTTGTATTGTGTAGCGCGCACGATATGATTGTCAATCCAATGATAATTGCCCCCGCGTGGTTTGCCAAACAGGATGCCGTGGTATTTGAACCCGTGCCGATTGAGCCATTCTTCCGTCACGGAGCGGTGCGCTTCGGTACGACTTGTGAAGAAAAAAATGACATGGCCTTCCTTGTGCCAATGGTTGAGCATTTCGAGCGCATCCGGGTATGGCGTTACAAGGCCCATGCGCTCCGGCTCTTCGTTTGGCACGTCGTCGCAGATGGTACCGTCAATGTCAATCAGGTAGTTTTTGACATGGGTTGGCAATTTGGGACTGATGCGTTGGCCTTTTTCATCAAAGGCTTCGTCGAGAATTGAGTTTGTCATTGTGTTATTGCGTCATTTTTACCCGCCGTAGCCTTGGCGAAGGAGGGGCGTCATTAGGTCATTAACCGTCATTGGGTCATTTTTACCCGCCGTAGCCTTGGCGAAGGAGGGGCGTCATTAGGTCATTAACCGTCATTAGGTCATTTTTACCCGCCGTAGCCTTGGCGAAGGAGGGGCGTCATTAGGTCATTAACCGTCATTGGGTCATTGGGTCATTATCTTAAAAACTGAAGCCTACGGAGGCTTGGATCATAAAATTCTGATGCTTGTCGGCACGATAAATGAGTTCGCCATTCGTGCCTATGTGCGCTTTGGAAAGGTCGGCATCGTTGTTTGTAATATCTGAAAGTCCATATTGGACGCGTGCAGTCAGATAGAGCGCATTACTTATGTAGAAAGAAATACCGCCTACCAGTCCAAAATCAAGGCTGTTGTACAGGTTGCCAACGCCTTCCGGGTAATCATAGTAAGCGCCCAGTGTTTTGGGGGTTTCGGAGATAAATCCATCCACTTTGACACTTACGGGCACTTCGTTGTCTGATTCAGCCGAACCAGCGCCAGGATCATCCCGCCGGTAATTGTGGTTGAGATTGAAATTCAATTCGGTGTCTGATTTATTCGGGTTCACAAATACATCGTTACCGAGCGCAGTCTTGCCGGAATAACGCAAGGATCCTTCACCCGCCGACTGTACGAGAATACCGACATAGCCGCCGCCATATAACTCCCAATCGCCCAAACGGCCATAGGCCATAATCGGAAGATCAAGATATGAATTGTTCACATTGATAAGATAGCGCGAAGTGCCAAGCGTGAGCACGCTCCCCGTGGAGTGTTTGAAAATACGGTAAGACTGGCCTTCAAAAGTGTACTTCGCACCGCGTTTGGAGTAGAGGAACTCGCCACGTAACCCAAAATTGTCGGTGAATTTGTAGGCGAAGGTCATGCCGATGTGAAAACCCGTCGTGTTTTTCCAAGTTTCCAGCTCCGCACCCGCATTATTGGTTTCAGAAGTTCCGATGATATGGGCAAAATTAAGCCCTGTTTTAAATCCGTATTTGATTTGGGCATTTACCGAAAAACTGCCCAATACGAGCAAAAAAAGCGCGATTGCTTTCAAAATCTTGTCCATCTGTGTTGTTATATTTTTTGTGTTAATGTTTGATTGTGTTTAGGTTGTTGAGGGGTTGAGGTTGTTGAGGGGTTGAGGGGGAAGCTTTATGCATGAGCTTGCTTAACGCTCTCAACAACCTCCATTTGTCTTTGGGCGGCCAAAAGTACAGCATTCTGAAAACCTGCGGCTTGTTACCTTTGTGG
>JACMMM010000088.1 GCA_014379065.1 Saprospiraceae bacterium | reverse complement strand
ATTTCTGGAATCACGGAGTGGAGAATTCTATTTTGGCGGCGTAAAAGGCCTCACCCGATTTAATCCAAACCGTTTTCATCCTTTTGTGACGGCTTCGCCAAGTCCCTATATCACAGAAATATTTATTGAAGATGTCTATTCAAATGTTATCAACACTTTGAACCTTCCAAGGCGGGATACTTTGCTCCAATTTTCCCATAGCCAGAATACACTGGAGTTTCACTTCGGTTGCAATGATTACTTTCGACCCAAAACAAATACCTATTATGTTCAATTGCTAAATGTTGATTCCGATTGGGTTCCTTTAGGGGCACTTACCAAATTAAAATATTATCGTTTGGCTGCGGGTCATTATACGCTTAGAGTAAAGTTCAATATTAACGGGGATAAAATAAGTAGCCAGGTGTTTTCTATCTCCTTTGTAATTGATGAGGTTTTTTATAAAAAATGGTGGTTTATATCTATACTCGGCATTTGCTTGCTGGGAATCATTTGGGGCGTAATCCAACTGCGTAGACGACGGTATAGGCGCGAAGAAAACATCAGGCGAGCCATCGCACATAATTTACACAATTCATTGGGTGGGAAAATCAGCAGTATTTCCAATATGCTATACGTTATTGACCGGCTTAATAAATCTGGTCAACCTTTTCAATCGGAATTGCGCCAAATGCTAGACCTGACCCGAAATGCTCACAGCACGATGTCAGATGTCATTTGGGTTTTATCCAGGACAAAAGATATTAATACTGGTTTGGTAAATCGTATGCAAGATTACGCTGACAAATGGCTTAAATTAGCCCATATCAAGGTAGTCTTCGAGCATAACCTGGAAGATCAGGGCAGCACCATTCCTTTAAATATCCAACATGAACTTCTACTGGTTTATAAAGAAATCTTGGGGAATATTTTAAAGCATACCTTTCCTGAGCATGTTTACATCCGATTTATGAACGAGCCGGACAAAAGCATTGAGCTTACCGTAACCAATCAATTCAGTGAACGAAAAAAAGAGGTGCCTTCCAGTGGTGAAGGACTTTCAATCATGAAGGAACACGTTGCGCGCATTGGTGGGACGCTCCAGATAACATCCGAAGAAAACCGTTTCGAAGTACACATCCGTTTCGAAAATCCGTTCAAAAGTTGGAGAAACAAATGAGGCTTCTACCTTTAGGGCGGGAATCAACCCACTTTATCAATTTTTAAATTTTTTCTGATGCAAACTGGAACAGTCAAGTTTTTTAATGAGGCCAAAGGCTTTGGTTTTATTGTAGACAATGCCTCTGGCGAAGAAATTTTCGTGCACGTCTCCGGCCTCATTGACAATATCCGTGAAGGCGACCAGGTCACTTTTAATGCAGAGCGTGGCAAAAAAGGCATGAACGCTGTTGATGTCAAGATAGCTTGATAGTACAAGGTACCTGCATATTGCTTTTTTCACTCCTCGCTCTTAATACGATACTGCCCACTCTCCAACCTCTTCTTGGCAAATTCAAAATACTCCGGCACTACTTCAAACCCCAAATACCGGCGACCTTCAAGATGGCTTACCACGGCTGTCTGTCCCGAACCTAGAAATGGGTCCAGCACCAAATCGCCAGGTAAGCTGCTGTAGGCCAGTATTTTGCGAATAAGTTCGGCGGGGAGTTTAGTGGGTGTTTTTACGTCGCCCGTCCAGTATTCGCGGGGGATATTCCACACGTCTTCTTTGTCCTTGTAATGGGCGCTACCGCCCTCAGGGTGCAGCGCGTCTTTGGCGTAGCGGGCATAAGGATAAAACTTGCGCTGCTTTTCATCGAGGCTGACAAACAGGACATGGTAATGCGAGGTCACGTACTTCCGCGTGGTGACGAGCCCAAACTGGTATTTCCAGACCAAGTGGTTCACCAAGGTCATGTCCAACTCGTCCAGCGCGATGAGCAGGTCCTTCAAATAATTCCAACCCGAAAATATGTAAATGCTGCCTGTGAGTTTCAGCACCCGCTTTACCTGTGCCAACCAAGCGCGGGTGAATTCGAGGTAGTCGCCGCCTTTTATTTCGTTGTAGCCCGTCAGCACCCGACCACCAATACGATTATAATTTCCCCTTTTTGCCTGAAAATCAATGCCAAACGGCGGGTCAGTGATGACTAAATCCACCGACTGGTCGGGTAAGTGCCGGGCCATGCCGGAGATGCAGTCTTCGTTGAAAATAATGTTGGAGGGCATGGGTGGGTTTAAGGCGTTTGAAAGTGCGGCAAAAATTAGATTACGGGTTTTATAGATGGGGGAGGGTAAGGCAATCCGGGTATTTCATTTTTTTCATAAGCAAACAAAAATGCTAACCATTCTTCCATGAGTAGGAGAATTTCGGAGGTAGGGATACTGAAGGGTTTATAATATTCAAATGCGTTGGATGCTACCGAAGTTTCTTTTTGTGATTCGATAAAGCACCACTCTGTTCCAAAATGATAGGATTCGCACTCTCCCGAAACCACGGATTGTAGCCCAATTACCACGTCCTCAACCACAGCGATTTTTACGTAATAGCCATCTGTTACGATTGCTCCCAAGCTTTCAAACTCAGACGGTTGAATATCCATCAACAAATGTCGGGACCCATTCTGCCGGACAGTTACATAAAATTGCTTATTTAAAAGGGACATTGCTAGCTATGTTTTAATTGGTTAGTACCCGCAGCATCTCCTCCATCCGCTTCCGCTCTTCCCGCCGGATCACGACTTTAGGGGGAGCGGCGCGTTCGGCGCAATCAGTCAGCGGGCAGCGTTCGCAAGTAACATTCACCGTTCGGCGGGGAATAGCCGGGTCGTCCCAAAATTGAATCCGTTGTTTGGCATGGTCGTCTAGGAGTACCCCGAGGGTTACGCTCACGTTTCGGCCAAGGGTAGGGTAGCCGGGCTTGGCAATCGCGATGCACAAATATTCCTCGCCAGTGGTTACAAAAACGGCCCGCTGTATGCCCACGAGTTGAAGGTTTGGATTTCCAAGTTGTTGCATTTGCAAATCTCGCAACAGCGAAATGGATAGCCAGCGCCGGCAATAATGCTCCCCAAGACCTGTGGCATGGGGCTGATGGCGGCGGTTGAGATGCAGTTCCTTGTCCATGTCGAAGGCATCGCGGTCGAGGTCGTGTACCACACGTTGGAAAAAAACCTTGTCGAGGCCAAAATCTTTGGTGAGCACATTGAAGCGTTGGAACAATACTTCCGGGCTAGCCTGGTATTTTTCCATAATGCCAAGCAGTCCGCCAGCGTCCCATTTGTCCTTTGCAAAAAATTGCCCAATGTCCTGCACAAACGATTCCCGGTTGACCAGAATCGCCACCGCAAAATACGCCGCTTTGTAATTGTTCAGCACTTCCTCAAAGGAATTGACCCGCAAAAAATTAGAAGCCCAAGGGCGTTCTTTCAATCCCAATACGTTGAATCCCAGTTCTTTGGCCAATTGATAGCTTCGTTGTCGTTCATTGAGTTGTCCGTTGAGGAGGATGCGGCGCGTGTTCGGGTTGAACACCGAGCGCAACCAATGGAGTGGCTCGTAATCGTCCAATCCATTTGGAATCACTGTGCTGTCATATTGTTTTGCCAAAATATCGGTGAGCATCGCAAGTGAAACCCCACCGTTTTTGGGCAGATGGTTTTCGCGTACAAAATCGCTCGCGGCGTGCTCGATTTCTTCAAAATAATTGTCGCGCAATTCCTGATACGCCCGCAGCGCAGCAAAGTAAAAATGTTCCTCGCGCAGGGCATATACCCGCGCGATTTCCAACAAGGCCGAAATAAACGCATTGACTTTCGCCGGGTCGTTGGCGATGATTTCCACTAATGGCTGCATCCCGATGCCAAAAAGGTCGAGTGGAAGCTCGTTCAGGAATTTGCTGTGCAACAGTTCTCCCAGTGGCGCGAATTCCTTAGTCAATTCGGGCGAAATCAGGAAATCGTAGGGAACGTCCAATACCTCGGCCAGCCGCTTGCGATATTCCAACAAAGGGTATTTTTTCCCTTTTTCGATCTCGTTCAGGTATGAAATCGAGATGCCCGTGCGTTGGCCCAGTTCTTCAAAATTCCAGCCCCGTTCCTGACGGAACTGTTTGACTTTCAGCCCAAAAATGATGCGTTGTTGTTGCGTTGCGGCCATGTTAGGGGCGAAGATAGGGTGGGGATTGGGGAAATGGTGAATGGTGATTTCGTGATTGGTGATTGGGGGATTTGGTGAATGGTGATTGGTGATTGGGGGATTTGGTGATTGGGTTGCCACGGTTTGGTTTGAGTTTTGGCTACGCCTACTGCCTCTGCCTACTGCCACTGCCTACTGCCACTGTTACTGCCCCCACTTCCTCAATTGGCTTAACACCGCCGCAAAATCCTTGGGCAATTCAGATTTGAATTCCATGATTTCGCCCGTAGTTGGGTGTTGAAGCCGCAAACGCGCGGCGTGGAGCGAAGTGCGTTCCATGAGCGGGCGTTCTTCCTCTGTGAATTTGCCCGATTTGTATTTTTTGCCTTTTACTTCCGACAAAAGAAAGTGCTCACGACGGCCATACAACGCATCAACGGCCAAGGGGTAACCAATGCTCTGGAAATGCACCCGAATCTGGTGTGTCCGGCCTGTTTTGATCTGTGCTTCAACGAGTGTGAACCGCTGAAAACGCTCCACGACGCGGTAAAAAGTCAAAGAAGGTTTGCCTGAATTCGTGATGGCCATCTTGCCCGGGATGTGATAGTGTTCACCGATGGGCTTGTCTATTTCGCCATCCTCGAGGTGCAACACCCCGTCGAGCAAGGCGAGGTAAAATTTGTCCGCCGTATGGTGTTCCATCTGCATGGAGAGATGGCGGTGAGCGGCTTCGTTGCGGGCAAAACACAGTATCCCGCTCGTCTCCCGGTCGAGCCGATGGACGATGAACACTTTGCCGTACTTGCTTTGAAGTGCGGCCACAAGACTGTTTTGGTTGCCAGCTCGATCGGGAATAGTGAGCAGCCCGGCGGGTTTGGTCACCACTAGTATTTGATCGTCTTCGTATATTAGGTCGTAATTCGTCATTTCATTAGATTGCTGAACACTTTCACTCGTCTCAGATAATGCGCCACAATGATGCTCCCATGGTAAACCCCCTCTTTGTTGTTGGGCGCAATCTTTTGTGTTTCAATAATTTGCGTTCCTTCGCGGCGTTTTTGGAGCATCTTTCCAAAGTTGCTGTAAAACGAAAAATGTGCCCGAACAATGGCCCAAATAGCGCGGAACTGGCCTTTGGCGGCAAACCTGGCCCCAGCCAATCCATCGAGCAAAAAACGGGCAGGTATAAGCCAAAGCAATTTGCCCCAGGGTTCATTTTTCAAGAGCGAGTATAGGCTGTTGCGGAAATTAAGAAACGCCTTGCGTGGGTTTTCGTATTCCAAAGTGCCGCCGCCTAAATGCCAAACCACCGATTTCGGAATGCACCAAACGCTGTACCCTGCCCGCTTCAATCGCCAGCAAAGGTCAATTTCTTCGTTGTGGGCAAAATAGTCGCCATCGAAGCCACCAAAGCTGTGGTACAATTCAGCCCGGATAAAAAACGCCGCTCCGGAGGCCCAAAAGCATTCCTGTGGGTCGTCGTATTGGCCATGATCTTCTTCGCGTTGGCTGAAAATCCGGCCCCGGCAAAAAGGGTAACCGAGACGGTCAATCCAGCCACCAGAGGCCCCGGCATACTCGAATTGGTAATTGGTGATTGGTGGATTAGTGGATTGGTGATTGGTGATTGGTGGATTAGTGGATTGGTGATTGGTGATTGATGATTGGTGGATTGGTGATTGGGCGCTTTTCCAGGCAAGGATTTTGGGTTGTGCGACGGCTATAGTAGGGTCTTTTTTCATGGCCTCCAGCACTGGCTCGAGCCAGCCCGGGGCTACTTCCACATCGGAATTTAGGATGACATAAATCTCGGCTTGCACGTGTTGAAGTGCCCGATTATAGCCTTCGGCAAACCCCCAATTCTGTTGTAAATCAATGAGTTCTACTTCGGGATAGTTGTTGCGCAGAAAGGCAATCGAGTCGTCGGGCGAACCGTTGTCAGCTACGATAATCCGCGCACCAGAGCTGTTGGCGACCACAGAGGGCAGGAATTGCTCGAGATGCCGGCGTGTGTTGTAATTCAAGATCACGACGGCCACATCTGAAGGTTTAGGGTTTAGGGTTGAGGGTTTAGGCATCGCACTCAACCCTAAACTCTCAACCCTCAACCCTAAACTCTCAACCCTCAACCGCTCCTCAATTTCGAGTTTGTCTGCTTCGATTTGCTTTTTTAGGTCTTCCAAACTATCCAGTTTTTTGTCTGGGCGGATAAAGTCAATGACTTCCACGCCCAGGTTTTGTCCGTATAGATCGCCTTCAAAATCAAGGATGTTGACCTCAATCACCTGATTGCCATCAGACGATAGGGTAGGGCGGTTGCCGATGTAAAGTGCGGCTTTGTTTTCGCCTACTTTCGCAGCATAAATACCCTCCGGCAGCACCAATTTGTGCGGATCGGCAATTTCAATGTTGGCAGTTGGAAAGCCAATGTTTCGTCCGATTTTGTTGCCTTCCACGACTTTGCCAGAAAAGGAAAAAGGGTGGCCGAGCAAACGGTTTGCCAGCTCGATGGCACCTTTTTCAAGGGCTTTTCGGATTTTGGAGGAACTGACCGCGATTTCGTCCACCGCTTGAGCAGGGATTTCCACGATCTCAAAACCAGCTGTTTTTTCAAACTTTTTTAGGAAAGCAATATCCCCCACTCGCCCTGCGCCAAAGCGGTGGTCGTAGCCGATAACGATGAATCGCGGGGCAAACTTTTTGACCAAAAAATCTTCGACATATTGTTCGGCGCTTTGCTGGGAAAATTCGAGCGAAAACGGCGCAACCACCACATTGTCAATGCCTTGCTGCGCAAGGAGTTCGATTTTCTCCTCGGTGGTCGAAAGGAGTTTGAACGTGGTGTCGTCTGGTTTCAGCACGGCACGTGGGTGGGGGTCGAAGGTAATGACCACGCTTTCGCCCTCGTGTTTTTGGGCCAAGGCCTGCACTTGTTCAAGAATACGCCGATGGCCGAGGTGAACGCCGTCGAAAGAACCGATGGTGACAACGGCGTTGCGAAACCTGGGCAACTGAGATAAATCGGTGAAAACCCTCATAAGGGCGGCAAAGATAGAAATCAAGTGCGCGTAGACCTCGTAGGTTTCCAAAAACCTACGAGGTCTGGCTTATTTGATCACCGCAGCATGATTTTTTGTGCCTGGATGCCATCAGCGTGCCTGATTTTCAAAACATAAACCCCTTCTGGCAAATTTGGAGTAAGAATTGTATAGGCCCCTGCATCTGGAAGCATGGCATCCTGCTGAAGCAAGAGCGACCCCTTCATGTCGTAGAGTTCAATTACAACTTCTGAAAAAGCGCAGGATTTCACTTCGAGTACAAACCCCTCGTCTTGACCGGGCTGTTGGTAGGCGTATAGGTCGCAAAGAGGCCGGGAGGGGAAAACACCTACGTTGCTCTGGAACGTCGCAGTAGCCCAGTCCCCGTGTTGAATTTCTGCCAATTCCGCCATGGCAGCGATGCTCGCTTTCACCACGTTGGACATAAAGGTGAAATTGAGTTTTTCGTTCAGCGTGTCGCCGGGTGTGTGATAGCATAAATTGCGGAAATTGGCGCCGTCGGTGAGCATCAGTGCCTTTTTCCCGGCTGCCCAAAACGGGGCATGGTCGCTGCGCTGAAGGTCTGGTGCGATAGAACCGTCGCCAGGCACATTGAGCGTAATGACTTTCAAGCCTGGGACGTATTGTTGGGCTGCATTGCTGAACAGCTGTGCGAGCGAAATGGAGGTGGCATTGCCGACATTCGTTATAAAATCCCCGCGATATTGGTTGGCGACTACCTCAGCAGAAGCGTCGGGGAACAGGATCGGGAAACCGGGCGGAAGGGTTTGGGTATTAGGCTCATTGCTCCAATAACCAATCATTTCGTGGTTGAAAACCCCCTCAATCTGATCGCCTGCCGGGATGCCATTGCTAACGTAGCGTATGCTTCCCACCAAGCCAGCTTCCTCGAGGTCAAAACCGATAAAGCGCAGTGTTTTTTTGCTTGGATAAGGGCTCAAAATTCGCACGGCTTCCATCATCCCAACCGTACCAGAGCCATTGTCGTCAGCCCCGGGGGCGTTGCTCACCGAGTCGTAGTGGGCGTCGTTGATGACCACTTTCTGTGCAGAAGAAGTCCCAAGGAGATTCCCGATCAGGTTTTTGCCGGTATAATTTCCCAGGGGCACGGCTTGTTCTTCATATTGCAATCCTGCATTTAAAAACAAATTTTTTATGGAATCGCGGGTAGCGTTCAAGTGGACACTGCCTGCTGTGCGATGGCGGATTCCTTCTACAAATTCGAGGTTGGCCCGCATGCGATTGCTGTCTACCCCATTCACTAGGGATTGAATATCAAAGGTTTGCTTGTCATCTGCCACAAGACGGAGACTGAATGGAGCAGCGATGTTGGAGATTGCGGAGAGGTCGCAATGGATGCTGCGCGATCCTGGTTGTATAGGGAAACCAACATCGCCCATAGTGGGGATTTGACTGGTGAGGGTGTAGGTTTTGCCGCTATTGTCGGAAAACTGAAGGGTGATTTCCAAGGGGTCGTTTTCGTTGTCGGCCACATCAAAAGTGACCTCAAGAGAATGGTTCACCCAGTTGGGCGTGGCGCTCAGGTTAGAAATTACAGGCGCTTGGTTTTGACCCTGAACAATAAAAGAGACTAAAAAAAAGAGGCAGTAGATGGCGAAGGTTTTTTTCATGGAATAACTTTTGGCAAGTGATGCGGCAAATATAAGCAAGGTTGCCTTTCAATTTGACCCAAAATACAAAAGGCACGCTTAACAGCGTGCCCATTGCAACAAACAAAACCAACTAAAAAACCTGCTTTTTATCTCCGCAAAAACTGTTTTTCGCGAATGATAACATAGAAACGGGCGAGGCTTTCCGTTCGCTGCTTGTAGCTTGAATTATTTTTTAAAAAAACAAAATTCCCGTTACAACCAGATCCAGATTGATGGTTTCCCTCGCAGTTACCTCCATACTGAGCAGGTTGAGCGCAGGGCCAAGGACATTTAATTGAAGTTCCCCTTTTGCTTGGAGATGGCCCAGAGCATCCTTTTGGTATGAAATGAAATGCAGTTCGTAGGTGCCGCTTTTTAGGAAAGAAAGGCTTATGGTTCCATCATCTGCTACCACCGAACTTGTAACAGCATTTTTAAAATACACTTGTGATGTTCCCTGCGGGAATTTCTCAGTAACGCCATATTCGCCTGTTTTATAGGCATATACGATAATTTTATCGCTGCCAGAGACTCCATCGGTACAATCGCCTAAGATATTGCCAGTGGTCGCTTTATCCATAAGGCGCACCGAAGCGGCAAGTTCAGGGTCCGTAACAAACTGAAACTCTGTAGTAGAACCCAATTGGTACACGATCGCTTTGCGGAGGTCGAGATCAACAATGGCTACCGTGGTTTCGTCGGCTCTGGTATCAAAGCTTCCTTTTGCTTTTACCGCCATTTGGCTTCCACCGTCGAGTTTCCGTTTCATGCCCTGAGCATCTTTAACATAACATCCAGGACTGGCGCCATGTATATCCGTTTCTGTATCAAGCACCAATGTGACTTCGGTGTAAGTACCTGCATTCAATATGCCTTCGCCCAGAAGATTGGTTTGCCCTTTTTGGAAGGCAAGAAGGTCAAACGTCGTTTTGCCGCTAAAGCCAGACCAGGATACGCCATTTACTTTCACGTCTACTACCGTAATAAATACGGCGGTCACATTTGGGTCGTCAATGGGGGCATCGGTGATTTCGATTCGCGCTCTGGCGGCGCCATCGGTATTGTTGTTGGGTTCGTCTGGTTCTTTTAGGCATGACGACATAGTAGCCGCCATGGTGAGGGTTCCCAGAATCAATATTGATTTCAGACTTATGAATGGATTGCGTAGCATAGTGTTTGAGTGTTGGTGAAAAAATGATTAGTTTTTGAAGCATTGTTCGCACTTGGCTTCCGGAGTTTGTTTGTTCACAGGATTATAATTTCTAAGATCTGTTTCTCCTAAAGTAGAAGTGCATGCCCACCACGAAGTCCCAAGCAGTGGTAAGGGTGCGAGTAGTTTGGGTAGTATTGGCTACTCGAAGGTTATTGCGACTGATGCCGTAGTTGTATTTAACTTGAGTTTCTAAAGAAACACGGCCATTTGAAAAGATGGCGTACCCTGGGCCGACCCCGTAAGTGATAAGCGTAGTATTGACGTTCTGGGTGCCCGTATCATCCGTGATCTCTGTAGCTGATTTCCCATAGGCATAAACGCCGCCCAGGAATAAGGCTTGGTCGCCGGCAAAAGGAAAATAAATCCTGGAATAAGGGCCAAAGAGAATCTTGGTATCTGAAGTGCGGCCCGTACCTGAAGTGTTGTCGTTATTGTCTTTCGAGGAACTTACCAAATAATCCATACCAAGGCCAAAAACCCAGTTGCGCGTGATGAAGTAGCCAATCGTTGGAGTCAGGTGAAGTTGGTAGCCTTGATTGCCGCCTTTTTGAACCGTATTTCCATTGTCAATTTGGATAGTGGTAACAGCATTTACGTAGCCAAAGCCCGAACCAATGGTAAAATTTCCACCCTGAAGTGCATCCTCTTTCTCGTCATCATCATCGGATGTTCGGGCCTGATCGCCAGGGGTAGCGTAGTTGTCGCGCTGGTTATTGTTATTGTTGCCTGCTTTTTGGTAGCCGTCATTTTGCGCAGAAAGGGAGAATTGGACGAGTAACATAATAATTACAAGTAAGGAATATTTATTAAAAGCCGATTTCATAATAGAATGGTTGTTTTAAGAAGTGAGAAAAACTTGTTGTCATGACACCAAATAAATAGCTAGTAACAACAAAGAAGGCGTGGCAATAAAGAATTGAAATAGGGAATTTGTAAAGAATAATTCCTGATACAAAGGTCAGGGCCTGTGTACTGACGCTGTTACACAATTGCAAGAAAGAGTTGCATTATTCACACTTAGAAAATTGATCGAAGTTTCATTCACCAAAAACTTCGGATAGGGAATCGCCGCATCACAGCCGCCGTATCCTGAAAAGGAGTATCCACAAACCGACCGTTTTTCCACATCAAAATGGATGCAGATTCACTCAACTGCTCCAGCGGCTCATCGTCCTTGGGTATCATGCTGTGCTGAATTTCTCGCCGGACGATGTCCTTTTTGCCATCGCCGTCGTAGTCGAACATCCAGCTGCCAATGAGGACTTGGCCGCCATCGCCGCCATACCATTCAGCCACGGTAATTCGATCGGTAAACTGCCGTTTGGATTTGTTGTACAAAAACAGCGAATGATGCTGAAACCAGAACTGCCTGACTTCCACCCAATAAGCGGAAATGTTGTTGCCCAAGGGAAATTGCTGTCGGCCCAACACAATTGCCTGCGATGAATCAGCCAGGTAATCAATTTGCTGGAGAAGGGCAGAAGGGATGCTGGTGAAAAACAGCCGGTTGGGGATGGTGTCTCCTGCTTGGGTGTTTTCATCGGCGATTTCGATATGCAGGGTATCGCGCAAGGGCAGAGATGGAAAATAAGCCAATATTTCCGGGGATTGAACCCGAACTGGCATATGACAGGCCATCAAAAGCGTCAGGATGCTGAGGCAAAGACAATGGTGCAACACGTTGCAGTGGAACATCGTTTTTTGGGTAAAGATAGCGCAGCGAAATCTTTGTTCAAACCTTGCGTTTTAGTGAGCTTCAATAGTACAATATCCATCCAAACAAACCATAAAAATTATGCGCAGCCTCCTCTTTCTCCTCCTTTTCCCCACCTTGATTCCTTGTTTTATCGGAGGGCAAAGTAGTAGCGCCTTTACGGCTTAAATGGTGATAAAAATCACCTTCTCACATAAGATAAATCCATGGCAGGTTGATGTCGTTCCTACACTTTTGCACCATTATGAAAAACGCCCTCATCGATCTCCACGCCGCCGTCGAACGCATTTACCAAGGTCAAAAAAACGCCGAACTACAATCGGTAAAAATCATTGCCAGCGTACACCCGCAGCAGCGGCAAAGCATCACCAACCTCATCCACTATCTCGCCCTTCGGCGCGAGAATTTGCGCCCCTTGCAAGATGCTTTGCACGATGCCGGCCTGTCGTCTCTGGCCAGTGCCGAAAGCCATATTTTGCGACAGGTGCAGGCTGTATTGGAGCGTTTGGGCGCAAAAATTCCGAAAAAAGAGATTTCTGGTGGAGATGCCGCTACAGGGGCGAGCCAGATCCGGCATCGTGCCGTTTCATTGTTTGGGCCTAAAGAAGACCCAAATATCCCACACTTGATGGTGACCTTTGAAACGGGCATGGCCGACGATTACGCTGCCGTGAAAGCCCTTATAAAAGCTGGGATGAATATCGCCCGGATCAACAGTGCCCACGATGGCCCAAAAGCTTGGAAACAGATGATTTCCAATGTCCACAGGGCTTCAAAAGCAACCGGACGTTCCTGCAAAATTTACCTTGACTTGGCCGGGCCTAAAATCCGCACCACACTGCTCGGCAAAGGCCGGAAGAAGGGGCGATTAAAATTGCGCGAAAACGAGAGGTTCCTCCTCGCAGAATCGGATGCAGCTTTGGACAAAAAGGCGAAAGTTGTGGGTTGCACTTTGCCCGGCGTTGTGAAGGACTTGCAGGTAGGCAACCGGATACTGTTTGACGACGGATTGTTTGAAGCGTTGGTGGAAATCCCTGGCGACCAGTTTGCCACACTGCGGATGACCCGCATTTCGGCAGCCAAGCCGCGCCTCAAACCGGAAAAGGGCATCAATTTCCCCGACACGGAATTAACCGTACGTTGCCTGACGGATTACGACAAGTCGGTGATCCCTTTTGCCCAACAATACGCCGACATTTTGGGGTTTTCTTTTGTCCGCTCCGCTACCGATGTGGCTGAATTGCAGGTTCTATTACGGCAAAACGGGGGCAAAACTTTGCCCATAGTCCTCAAAATCGAGACTTTTGAAGCCGTACAAAATCTTCCAGCCTTGATGTTGCAAGGCATGGCTGAGCCGTTGTTTGGGGTGATGATTGCCCGGGGCGACCTTGCCGTGGAAATCGGGTTTGAGCGCCTTAGCGAGATTCAGGAAGAAATCCTGTGGCTCTGCGAGGCTGCTCAGGTCCCGGTGATTTGGGCGACTCAAGTGCTCGAAACCCTCAACAAAAGCGGCATCGCTACCCGTTCGGAGGTAAGTGATGCTGTTCGGGCTGCACAAGCCGAGTGCGTCATGCTCAATAAAGGGAAGTACCTGCTCATGGTGCTTGCCACTTTGAAAGATATTCTGCAACGCAGTGCCGGGCACCATGCTAAAAAAAGGTATTTATTCCGTCCCTTGAAGATAGCGGAGCGGTTTTTGGACGCTCCCCCAGTTTAAGCTCCAAAATAGCGGCGTATGCGCCCATTTAAACTTAAGGTGCCTTTATACAAGGCTGTAAAATGTAACATCGTAGTTTCGCAAACCATAATCGGTTTCTAATTCGATGAAAAAAATTAGCCTTTGCTCCCTTCTACTCTTCCTTTCTGGCTTTTTGCTGGCGCAGCTTGATTCGTTCCAAGCAGTCACGCGCATCATGCCCATAAAAGGTGAGGCCTACGAACCTGTTTTTTCTCCTTTTTGCAGCAACCGATGCTGGTTGAATAATCAGGAATTTGATATTCCGTCCCGACATTTCGTGCCCAAAGACTCGTTATCTTGTGTTCCGATTTCTGGCAAGCGGAATTGGCATGGGAATGCGACTGATGATCCCAGCCCCATCAAACTTCAGTGGAAGGAAGACCAATATGACCCCGACTTATTATGGACCTTTGAATACTGCCACGATGATTTTGTGCCTTGGCAGGAACGAAAAGATACGCTCGTTTTGTGGCGATATGACCGAATGAAGGTTCTGCAAGATTCGTTCGTGTCCTTGATTCAAGGCGAAATGACCATTGCGAAACCGGGTATCTGGGTCACCGACCACCAAGAAATGGTTTTGCTTGATCGGCTTTCGGGCCAGGTGATAGATCGAGCTGGAAACCCCGATGGAGGGGGACGCATGATGTCTTTACAGCCGTGGGGCGATGATGTGATTGTTTCAGACAGATGGCTGTATCTTGTAAAGCAACATAAGTATGTTCCATTTTTCCCATTACCTGCTGAAATGGAAGGCTGTAAATCGCCTGAAAAAGTGGAATTTCATGGTGAAATATGCCTGAGCAGGACCTTGGAGGAGGGTAGTAAATATGCTTACCACGTCCTGGCGCCAGGCCATCGGCCTATTAGATTACCATTTAAACCGAATTGCCGTTTGACTGATCAAGGATTTTTAGCGCTCAACCATCCTTTGACTTGGCTCTTTAGAGATGATACCTTGATTGGCCTTGACTATACCACAGGGGAATCAAACCTTTATCCGGGCAGTACCAACCAACCATTGTATGGCAATCAGGAAGGGCGTTTTTTGGGATTCTATTCTGAATTGGGGCTTTCTTTTTTTGACAAATACAGCTGCCAATTTCGGGTGTTGCAATTGCCTTTTGGTCATAAAATCCCTCGGAATTTTAATTCTGACCATCAGTTTATTTACCTGACATACGAAGATCATTGGGAAATCATCAATTTCCCTAAATTGGAAGCAGCTTTTCGCCGCTCCTCTGTATTGGAGGAATACGATGCTTTTGAGCGGGAATGGTATGGGCGAAAGAAAGATTCGCATGACGATTTTTATAAGACTTACGAGGCTTATTTATCTATTTTCAATCGTTACAAGGATAGCGAAAACCCCAAAATAAAGGCTGCGCAGGAACGATTTGCTTCCATGATTTCCGATCCGCTTTTTTTTGCTCCCGACACAGTCATGGAGCAAATAGCCGTAGATTTCGAAAAGGGTCGTTTTGATCCCAGTGTATCCTGTGAAATTGTGCAAGGGCTTTTTCGGTATTGGGGATTTAAGGGCGAGTTGCAGAAATCACTCCGGCTTGTGGCGGCCAATGACCATGAAAAATGTATTGAAGAGGATAGGAATTATGGAAGCCATCTCCTTCAAATTTCAAGAACCACTCAAGCTCGTTTGGATAGCCTGGAGCAATTGAAATTACCGCCTGACGAACGCTTGTATGCCACAGGGGCCGTGTGGCTCGAATACTGCTTAAAGAAGCCTTCTTTTCGGTTTGTGTTTGACCCTCGTGGCGGGCTTGAGCAGGCATTTAAATACTTCCGCAAGCTTCTGCAACTATATCCCAATAGCCTTTGGGCTGACAACGCCGCTTACGACACTTTTCAATACATTGATTATTGCCCTCAAGCCACGGATGATTACATCCCTCCCGGCAACAACCAACTGGCTTATCAGGCATTTACAAAATTTCTGAGCGATTACCCACACGCCGACCATCGGCAAGATGTGCTGCTGCGCTTGGCCAAAGTAATAATGCGTGGAGTGGAGACAGAGCATTTTTATCAGATAAGCGACGAAAAAGCCCTCGAGTGCTTGCAAACCATTGCCAAAGAAAACCCTGGCTTTGCGCAAACAAGTGCAGATTACCAAAAGACCTTGGGATTTTTAAAGGGGCGGCTTTGGTCGGACCGATGGTCTTTAGAAATTGAGTTAATGCAGGATACCTTCCGGCTTCAAGATACGATCCATGTGATCCTTAAAATCATGAATCAAACGGGCAGCAACCAAACACTAGACTCAACTTTTCTGGACCACTGGCATGAAGGATTACGCCTACAAATCAATCAGTTGCGTGACAAGGGCTGTGAAGAATTATGGGGCGATTTTCCGCTGAAACCTGAAAAAAAACTTTCCAAAATACAGGCAATCACCTTGCAACCTCGGGCCTCCTATCAAGCCAGCTTCTTGCTTGGGCACACTTCATTAAACAAAAACGAAGGGCATGGCACTTTCGACCTTATCCGTGGTGGCACTTACCGCTACAACATAAATTATCACCACCCTTATTTGAACTGGCTTTCTATGTATGCATCCGGTGGGCGCTTTTTTATAGAATAAACTACTTTCGCCGGTGCTTCTTGAGTGCATAGGTTCTAAATCTGTACTCAAAAGCGAACCTGAAACCGCGCCAATTACTAACCTATGCACGAACCCATCCTGCGCAATCTCCTTCAACAAGAACTCATCGCGCCCGAAGACGCAGAAAAAATCGTGCTTTTTGAATCAAAAAAGCCCTTTTCACTGCACTGGGAACTAAAAACCCTGCTCTATCTCGGCGTCCTGCTCCTCAATATTGGACTGGGTTTTTTGATCTATGAAAACATAGACACCATTGGCCACGCTGTGATCATTGCGCTCATCGGAGCCATCAGTGCGGCTTGTTTTTGGTATGCGCTGCGGCATCGGCAGCCCTTTTCGATGGGTGAGGTAAAAAGTCCTACACATTTTTACGACTATATTTTGCTGCTGGGCTGCCTCACGTTTTTAATTATGGAGGGCTATTTGCAGTATCAGTATGGTATTTTTGGGACACGCTATGGTCTGGCGACTTTCATCCCAATGGTGCTGTTTTTTGCACTGGCGTATTGGCTCGATAATCGGGGTGTGTTATCCATGGGCATTACTGCCTTGGCTGCCTGGCTGGGCATTACGGTGACCCCACAGGACTTACTCACACACAATGATTTCAACAGCGCGGCCATTGTCCACACGGGTGTTTTTCTGGGAATGTTGCTCACGGTGGTGCCGTTTTTGAGTGAACGTTGGGGATTGAAAAAACATTTTTCATTGACCTATCTCAACTTTGGGGTACACATCTTGATGATTTCCACCCTTGCCGGGATGATGGTGCTAGGGTTGACTTTGATTTATTTTCTACTGCTGTGCCTGAGTGTGGGCTTTTTCTTGTGGTATGCCCGTACGCGCAACTCGCTTTACTTCCTCACTGTAGCGGTGCTTTATGGCTATATCGGGCTTACTTATATGCTTATAGTGCATACGGATGGCTTGGGCTTTGACTATATATTCTACCTGTTTTACTTCATGCTGTCTTGCGCCGGAGTAATTGTTTTCCTGACGAATTACAAACGCTTCATTAAAACCGATAAGCCATGATCGCATACAACTCAAATTGGTTAGACGCACTATTGACCAAGGATACCGCCCAAAAATGGCATAAGAAGGGATTGCTTTCTGATGAAAAATGGCAGGCAATCGAAGCCGCGTACACGTCAAATTTCTATTCGCCGAACATTTTTGTCCGCATTGGGCTGGCGATTTTTACCTTGATCTTGTTGATGGCTGCTGGAGGGTTGGTAGCGGTCTTTTTCGAGCCGAACTCTGAAATGGGCTTGTCAATTTTCAGCCTTTTCTGGGGGGTAATTTGTGTCCTTGTACTGGAGTTGAGGGTAATCCAACCAGGAAGGCATTATGGCAGCGGCATTGACGATATGTTTCTTTACGTGGCAATCGGGGCGTTCCTTACAGGATTGTGCAGCCCATTGGATTACACTACACCTACCCTTGTTTATTACTGTATTGCATGGCCTTTTTTGGTAGCGGGCAGTATTCGTTATATTGATCGGCTGTTGGCGGTAGCCGCCTTTGTATGTTCGATGGGCATTGTATTATTGGCGGTCAAGGAAATTCCGCGCCTCGCACTTTATTTGCTCCCATTTGCCGGGATGTTATTTTCCGCTGCGGTTTACATTTTTTCAAAACAGGGACAAGCCCGCTACGGATGGCGGCACTGGAATGGAATCTTGATGGTGGCTGAATTGCTCGCCTTGGTGACTTTCTATGCCAGTGGCAATTATTGGGTAGTGCAGCAAGCAGGCGCAGATTTTTTTCAGTTGGAGACCGTGCCAATGGCCTGGTTTTTCTGGGCGTTCACGTTTATCGTGCCTTTTCTCTACATCTTCGCTGGCTTGCGCCGCAAAGACCGTCATTTGTTGGATATTGGATTGGGCTGTGTGGCAGCGGCGGTCTTCTCGTTTCGGTACTACTACCATGTGCTGCCCCTGACCTGGGCCACTGTGATTTGTGGCGCGGTGCTTTTTGTAACGGCGTATTTTTCTATTCGTTACCTGCATCAAAACGAGGGGGGGGCGTACTCCTATGAAGAGGATTCAGAAACAACCTTATTGCAAGAAATTGAACAGCAATTGATTGAACAGACCATTGTCAACCAACCAGGGCCCACGCCCGAGAAAACGGAGTCGTTTGGCGGCGGGCAGTTTGGCGGCGGGGGTGCAGGAGATAGTTTTTAACCACAAAAGACACATACATGGGTCATCCCGAATTTTTGAGCATTCTCTGACTTTGTTTGATTGATGAATGACGATTACATGATTGTTGATTTTTGATGTAATGGACGATGTTATTATTGACGATTGTGGCACATCAGCCATTATCAATCCACCATCACATCAAAAATCAACAATCATGTAATCGTCATTCATCAATTAAACCCAATTGGCTCAAAATTCAGGGATGACTCATATTTTGTGGTTAATAACTAACCCATCATTTCATCCATAGGGGGCAGTTTGCCAAATTGCCGAAGCGCGGCAAAATGCGAGCGCAGGGCATGGCCAAAAGTCTTGTGTTCCAGATAGGGGACATTGAATTCCGCTGCGGTGCGTTCCACAATACCCGCAATGCGCGGATAGTGTACATGGCAAATTTTTGGGAATAGGTGGTGTTCCACCTGAAAATTCAGGCCACCCACATACCAGGACAAAATGCGGTTTTGGCGCGAAAAATTGACCGTGGTATACATCTGGTGAATCGCCCATTCGTTCTCAATGATGCCATGCTCGTTTGGCAACGGATGGGTTGTTTCCTCCACCGAATGCGCCAATTGAAAAATGACTGTCAGGATGATTCCACAAATGAAATGCATCAGCAGGAAGCCTGCAACCACTTCTAAAACGGGAATACCCGCCAGTATTGGCAAGGCTAAGAAAATAGAAAAGTAAACGATTTTGACGCCTATGATCTGGGCCAAGAGAACCCGGTTTTGAGATCTTGTGTTTTTGTTGACCCCGATGAGGCGGTAACGAACAAACTGCATAAAATCCTTTGCCGTCGCCCAATACAGCGTTGTAAGGCTGTAAATAAAGACGGCGTGCAGCCATTGAAAACGGTGCGCGGACTTCAGTGGTGTATGAGGCGAAAAACGCAAGCCTGGTTTATCCGCAATGTCGTCGTCGTAATGCGTGATATTGGTGAAGGTATGGTGCAGGGTGTTGTGCTGCCATTTCCAATTGCTTATCGCGCCACCCAAGAGTATGAGTGTATATCCGAGCAGTTTATTGATGCGTGGGTTGGCAGAATACGCCCCATGAATGGAATCGTGCATAACGCTCATGCCCACACCGGCCATGGCCACGCCTATCAAAGCCCACAATGCCAGTGACCAACCAAAAGCAGGTTGAAACCAAGACATCAAAAACAGGGGGATCAGGTAGGCAGAGAGTAATATGATGGTCTTTATAACTACGCTGGGATTGGCGTGTTTTGACAAGTTGTTTTCTTTGAAATACGATTCTACCCGGGCGTGCAACGTATTGTAAAACTGAGATTTATCGAGGCTAATGAAACGAATTGGCTTGAGTAGCGCCATGGAAAAAAAGAAAATTGGTTGGCGCTATATAGCGACAAGAGTGAAACAAGAATGCACAAAATACTACTTTTTTCCCAAATTAGGGAAGTTATTACCAGTATCGTCATTCTGAGACAAATTTAGCGTGGGCGGTTTACTTCCCTTTTTTTACCCCTCCGCCCTTGAAACCACCGCCCTTCATTTTCGAATTGCCGGGCTTGTGTGCTAAAAAGCGGTTTTTGTTTTTTGTGAAATCGCTTACGGTGTTCTTTTTAGGCGCAAGGGTTTTCGGCTTTTTCGGCTCGGAAGGCTGTTCGTTGGGGGTGGGGTCGTTTTTTTCTTCAGACATAGCAGGATGCTTTTGTGATTTTAAGTTGAGGCCGCAAAACTAATGAAAAATTGATTTCTGTAAATTTTTTAGGCGATAGCTTGCAAGGCCACCACGTAATCTTTTTTCTTTCCTACCTTTGCCCCTCGAAATGAAAAAACGAGCCCAACGTACTTCACTTCGGTTATGCCGGAATCTGGTTTTTTGAACCAGTTTCCGGCATTTTATTAATTGGTTCGATTTTTCGATTGGTTCGATTGATTCGATGGGCGCGCTGCTAAAACCGAATCAATCGAATCATTCGAAAAATCGAAAAATCGAATCAATGCGAGACACATCCATCCAATCCATCCTCATCATCGGCTCCGGCCCCATCGTCATCGGCCAAGCCTGCGAATTTGATTATTCTGGCACACAAGCCAGCCGCTCCCTGCGCGAAGAGGGCATCAAAGTGAGCCTCATCAATTCCAACCCGGCCACGATCATGACCGATCCGGTTACTGCGGATCATATCTATCTACGACCGCTTACCCCGGAAAGCATCGAGCAGATTTTGCAAGAGCACCAAGAAGACCCGCACTTGCCGCCTATTGATGCCGTGCTGCCTACGATGGGCGGCCAAACGGCCCTCAACCTCGCCATCGAATGCGAAAAAATGGGCATCTGGGAGCAATATGGGGTGCGCATGATCGGTGTGGACACCAAGGCCATCGAGACCACTGAAAACCGGGAAGAGTTCAAAAAACTTGTGCTAGCCTTGGGCTTGGATGTGGCGCCCTCCTACATCGCCAATTCGTTTTTGGAAGGCAAAGAAGCGGCACAAAAGATTGGGTTTCCCTTGGTTATCCGCCCTTCTTACACGCTCGGGGGCACGGGTGGCGGCTTTTGTATGAAGGATGACGAATTTGATGAAGCCCTCAAGCGCGGCCTCAACGCCTCGCCTACCCACGAGGTGCTGGTGGAAAAAGCGGTGCTCGGCTGGAAGGAATTTGAACTCGAACTGCTCCGCGACCACCTCGACAATGTGGTCATCATCTGCACGGTCGAAAACCTCGACCCGATGGGCATCCATACGGGCGATTCCATCACCGTCGCTCCGGCCATGACACTCTCCGACACGGCTTATCAGGACATGCGCAATCAGGCCATCAAGATAATGCGGGCACTTGGCAATTTCGCGGGAGGCTGTAACGTGCAATTTGCACAAAACCCTGTGGATGAGAAACTTATAGCCATCGAGGTGAATCCCCGTGTGTCGCGCTCCTCCGCCTTGGCGAGCAAAGCAACGGGTTACCCGATTGCGAAAATTGCCGCCAAACTTGCCATTGGCTACTCTCTCGACGAGTTGAAAAACCAGATCACTAAGACCACCTCCGCATTTTTCGAGCCGACTTTGGACTATGTGATCGTTAAAATGCCGCGCTGGAACTTTGACAAATTTCATGGGGCCGACCACCGCCTTGGGCTGCAAATGAAATCCGTTGGCGAGGTGATGGCCATTGGGCGTTGTTTCAACGAAGCCCTGCAAAAAGCATGTCAAAGCCAAGAGAACAACCGCACTGGCCTCGGTGCCGACAAAAAAGAGTGGCTGCGGACAGACGATATTATGGAGCGTCTGGAAAAAGTCTCCGACGACCGAATTTACCGGGTGAAGGATGCGCTCCGCCTCGGCATCCCATCCAAAACCGTTCAGAAATTCACGGGCATTGACCCTTGGTTCATCGGTCAAATCAAGAATCTGGTGAAAATGGAGGAGCAACTGCTGCGCTACAACGTGCCCGAAGATATCCCCACCGAATTTTTCATTGAACTAAAAAAGAACGGATACTCCGATGCGCAAATCGCCTGGTTGTTGCGCATTGACGAAAAACCTGTCACACGCGAACGCAAAAACCGAGGCATTCGGCGGGTGTATAAAATGGTGGACACTTGCGCTGCCGAGTTTGAGAGCAAGACCAACTATTTTTATTCGACTTTTGAGGGGGCAGAGGATGGTGAACGTTTACGAAACCTTCAAGGTTTCGTAAACGTAGAGCCATCTGCCAAAAACGAGAGCATCGTAACCGACAAGAAAAAAATTGTAGTGCTCGGCTCCGGGCCCAACCGCATCGGACAAGGTATCGAATTTGATTACTGCTGCGTACACGGACTGTTGGCAGCAAAAGAAGTTGGTTATGAGGCCATTATGGTCAATTGCAATCCCGAGACAGTCTCTACTGATTTCGATATGGCCGATAAACTCTACTTCGAACCAGTCTATTGGGAACATCTAGAGGAAATCCTGGAACTCGAAAAACCCGATGGCGTTATCGTGCAACTGGGCGGTCAAACGGCTCTCAAACTCGCTGAGAACCTCCACAAAAATGGCTACAATATAATAGGTACAAGTTTCGACAGCATGGACATCGCCGAAGACCGGGGGCGTTTTTCCGAACTGCTGCACGAACTCGAGATTCCGTACCCAAAATTTGGCGTCGCCCACGATGTGGATGCTGCGCTCGACATCGCCAAACGCTTGCCTTACCCATTGCTCGTACGACCCAGTTATGTGTTAGGAGGCCAGCGCATGAAAATCGTCATCAACGACAACGAACTGGAGCGTCAAGTGCTTACGATTTTCAAACACCTGCCCGACAACCGGGTATTGATTGATCAGTTCCTCGAACGCGCCAAGGAAGCAGAGATTGATGCGATTTTCGACGGCGATGATTTCCACATCATGGGGATCATGGAGCATATCGAGCCTGCGGGCATACACTCTGGCGACTCCTCAGCGATGTTGCCACACTATTCGCTGGGCCCTATCGTCATCCAGAGCATGGTAGAGTATGCGGAGAAAATTGCTCGCGCCCTTAAGATAAAGGGTCTGATCAACATCCAGTTTGCGATCAAAAACGATGAAGTGTTTGTCATTGAAGCAAACCCGCGGGCCTCGCGCACCACACCGTTTATTGCCAAAGCCTACCAAGTGCCGTACCTTAACATTGCAACAAAAGTGATGCTCGGGACGCACAAGTTGAAGGACTTTGACATCAAGCACAAGCTGGAGGGCTATGCGATCAAAATCCCCGTGTTCTCTTTTGATAAATTCCCCAATGTGGACAAACGGCTAGGGCCGGAAATGAAAAGCACGGGCGAGGCGATATATTTCATCAAAGATTTGAAAGACCCGTATTTTAGGGAATTGGAGCGGAATCGGAGTATGTATTTGTACAATTGATTCGTACTTTTGTAACCTAACTCACATATCACCATGCTTGAATTAGCCATTTACGACGAAATTGCCGATTTTCTGGCGACTGCTGCCCCAGCGAAAATACTCGCATTTCGACCTTCTGAATTTACTCAAAACCGCTTCGAGGAATTGGTTTGGAAGAAAAAAGAAGGGGAAATTATGCCACGGGAGCAGGAAGAACTGGATCACTTCTTGATGCTGGAACACATTTTTAGGTTGGCAAAAGCTCGTGCAGCAGCGCAAATTGAAGCATGAGTCGCTACATTTCCGATGCGCTTCGGGCAACAGTTGCTGAACGCGCCCACTATTGTTGCGAGTATTATCGTCTACCGCTCCGCTATTCATTGTTTCGATTTCAAGTTGACCATATTGTAAGTCTAAAACACGGCGGGAAAACCGTGCTGGGAAATCTCGCTTTAGGTTGTGGCTTTTGCAACACCAACAAAGGCGCAGATTTGGGCACATTTTTGAATTCTCCGAAAGATTTGATTTCTTTTTCAATCCTCGTGAGGACGATTGGCACGATCACTTCGAGTTTCAAGCGGCTGCTATTATTGCGAAAACAGAGGTTGGGGCTGCGACCATAAAAATATTTGGATTCAACGAAATCGAACGAATTATGGAACGCCAGATTTTGATAAACGCCGGGCTTTATCCAATATGAACCTTCTTAAAATCATTGTCATCCTCAACTGGGTGGTCATCGCGATCATCGGCTTTTTGGTGGCTGCCGAAACCTTATTCCCTGCCAAAGGTGGAGATGCTGCGGGGCGGGGCATCGGGCAGGCCATTTATTACCTTTCCATTATTGCGTTGGTCGTGTTGCTGGGCCTTAATCTGTTGCCTTACAACTGGGCGAAATACACCGCCTTTGGGCTGGTGGCCCTGCCGATCTTGTTTTTTATAATCTGGCCAATTTGGCGAGACATGCAGCGTAAGATGCAGCAGGAAGCGCGTTACAGGATCGAGGATGCAAAACCCATTTTTGAAGATAAAGAGCGAGACGAGATCGCACGGGCTATCCGTAATGGCGAGCTGGAAAAATTGAGAAACTTGCTGCAAACACCTGTCGAAAGACTGAATGAAGGAGGGGAGTTGCTTTATTACGCCATTTCAGAGGCTTCCAGCGCCAATTACCGGCCAGCGGAGAAGCTCGAATGCGTCCGATTGCTTTTTCAAGCTGGGGCAAAATTTGATAGTACAAAAGGAGCAGACGTTCCGCCACATATAGCCGTGGCCGATGTAGGCAACGCAGTCCTGCTTCGCTTGCTACTGGAACAGGGCGCTGACGCCAACGCCTACCAAATACATTTCAAGCGCCCCATTCTCTTTGAAGCGATCGGCTCCTATCAAGAACCGGAAGCCTCGGTGCGTACGCTGCTCGAATTCGGGGCAGACCCCAATGCTACGGCGGTGTTTGACGACGATATCGGCCCTGTGTCTCCATT
>JACMMM010000790.1 GCA_014379065.1 Saprospiraceae bacterium | reverse complement strand
GTGGCGCTCCGTCCTCATCTTCAAAAATGACGCCTGTACCATAGTCTGGGTGATCCACCACAGAGTTGCCGGCAAAATGCACGAAACGAGGCTGAAATCCTTGCGCTTCGAGTAACATCCGCTGTAAATCAGTGGGCGTTACGTGCATTTTAGCGCGAAAATCAAAAGCTTCCCGTTTGCCAAATTGGCTAAGACCTGCACTAATGACTTCCAATTCTCGATCCAGCGCCAGCGCCAAGTTTTCAAAAGGATTTGCTCCTAGAAAGAGAATGACGTTTTTTGGAGGCGTATTGTCCGGGGCTGTGGCGGGCATTTTACCCGCCTGTTTGTCCATATCTTCGACAATACTGAGCAGCCGAAAAATTAAATCTTGACGCTTGGTAGATTCCTCACCAAAAGACAACGCACCACGCAAGGCCGTTTTTTTCAAATAATTCCACTCGGCAGTAATCACGGTAATGGGTGTATCAAATTCGATCAAGCCAGTCAAGGCCTGCTGCTTGGCAAGATCCAGTGCCTCTTCCAAACGAGTTTGGGCGACCAGGTCGCTGACTTGTGATTTGAGTGTAGGCATGGTCTGATTTGGAGACTGCTAAAAAACGTGCCGTTCCGCGTGGTAACTGGACCGTACCAGCGGCCCACTTTCCACATATTTAAGCCCTTTGGAAAGGCCGACTTCCCGGTATTCCGCGAAAGTGTCAGGATGCACATACTCTGCTACTTCGAGGTGCATTTTGGTGGGTTGGAGGTATTGGCCAAGGGTAAGAATGTCGCAACCGTTGACGACGAGTTCGTCCATGGACTGGAAAATCTCCTCTTTTGTTTCGCCAAGGCCGACCATGATGCCCGTTTTAGTACGCTTGCCATAGTCTTTGATGCGGCGGATTTGTTCGAGGCTTCGTTCCCATTTTGCTTGGGGACGCACCTTGCGGTAAAGGCGCGGCACGGTTTCCATGTTGTGGCTCACCACTTCTTGTCCGGCGGAAATCATGCGTTCCAGAGCCTCCCAGTTGGCTTTTGTATCAGGAATCAGCGTTTCGATGGTCGTTTCCGGGCAGCGCTCTTTTACCATGCGGATGGTCTGATGCCAGATTTCAGCGCCCCGGTCTTGCAGTTCGTCGCGGTTGACAGAGGTGATGACGGCGTGTTTGACTTTCATCAGCCAAATGGCTTCGGCTACGCGGCGCGGTTCGTCGGTGTCGTATTCGTTGGGGCGACCCGTTTTGACGGCACAAAAAGAGCAGGAGCGCGTGCAGACATTGCCCAAGATCATAAAAGTAGCGGTGCCTGCGCCCCAGCATTCGCCCATATTGGGGCAACTGCCACTCTGGCAAATCGTATGGAGTTTGTATTCGTCCACAATGCTGCGCACATTGCGATAGTTCTCGCCCATGGGCAGACGGACTTTGAGCCATTCGGGACGTTTGGGGCGTGATTGAGTCCCCGTATTTTGCGGTTCGACGATTGGAAGTTCGAGCATGAAATTTTATTTCCGCTTACCAAACTGCAAATTTAGGAAGAAGTTGAAGAAGAGTCGTTGGTTCTGGTCATTATTGACGAAAATCGGGGCTTTTCGTGCAAAAAAATCAACTGTCAGGCCAATTTCCAGAGCCTTCACCATTTCATCGAAGGCGCCCCAGTCCATGTGGTAGGCGATTGAACCCGTGCCGCCGGGCAGGACAGAAATCTCGCTGAAGCCTCGGGTGAAGGGGGCGGCGCCGAGAATTTTAGAGTTGCTCAGGAAATCAGTATGATTCTTCTCTGAGTATTTAACGGCAGTGGGGCGACCTGTGCCAGCAGAAGTGCCTTCGAGGTTGAGTGTCAAATAGTAAGGTTTAAGTAGCCCCAGCGATGGCCCGATGGAATAACTAATGCCCACGGCGACCCCTTTTTGCTTGGCTTTTTCAGAAAAATAGCGCTTTAGTCCCCATCCAGAGCGCAGCACAAAGAGGCTGTTTCGTTTGCCATACACGAAGGGCCGTGACGAACGCCGGCTGCTTGGGGCAGCGTTTTGCCTTTGCTCTTTCGGATGTTTCATCTCGCTGATACCCAGGCTTAGGGTTTTGGTTTTATTGTAAGTGCGCAAACGCCCCCATTCCATGCCAAAGCCGAAACTTCGGGGGGTGGCCAAACGGATGTTGAACGTCGTTTCGCGATTGTAAAGAAAGCCCACTTCTTCTTTTTGGGCAATCTGGGCGCGGCCCTCGAAAGCGAAGGCGGCCAAAAACAGCAAGGATAAAATTAAGCGCAGCATGGGAGCGACATTTTAGATTCCAAAAGTAGGGTTTTTCACAATACTAACGATGAAATGGTCGCTACGGTTTTTGTCGGCTGATTGCGGTATCTAAGAATGAGTGATTATGGATGATTTTCTACTACTACAAACATCGCTCCTCGATTTAATTCGGAGTGCCTTTTAATTTATGGAATTGTCTGATGAATGGTAATGCTTGGTGTAGGCGCACTGGTATCCCAAAGCACAAAAACACTGTTCGTGCCTTGTCCCGACATGATGGTGCCGCCCACCACTTCCCATAAGTAAGTGCTGCCGGGCACTTCCAAAACACTGTAATTGTAAGTGCCATCGGCGCAGACATCCAAACTCCCCACAATTTCAATGGGAAGTTCAATTTCGCACGAAGGCGGATCTGTTTGATAGGCTAAAACATTGCCCAAAAGCCGCAAGTACGCAGCTTGGGTGTAAATGGCCACTTCGCCGATTTCCCATGAGTTTTCAGGCCAACCGGTATTCCAGGATTTGAACGATTTTTGAATCGGCTGATCTTGTGGAGGCGAAATGACACAGTTGCAACTTCCATCAGGGTTAAAATAAGGGTTGGGGCCACCTGGAATAAAACCGGGTGCCGGGCCGAATTGCGATAAGCCCACTTCGTCCCAAACCGTGCCATCGTTAAACCAAGCGTGATACAGCGACGGGATAGAAAACTCCGCGTCATGTGCTCCCATATTCGAGAGAAAACAATAGTCAGTAGGGTTCACTCCATGAAGGTAATGTAGAAAACCAGCGCCCGCGTTCTTGTAGTTCGTAGCATTCGCTGCATTCAGGCCATAATGGTTCATGCTGAAAAACATATTCGCTTGGTGCGACTTGCCTTCGTTGCTGCCCCAGGTGTAGTTGTCGTCGCGTATAAACGCTCGGTAAGCATCGGATTTGTTTAGGAAAGCGGGCAAATTGTCGTCATTGCCCGTTTGAATGCTGTTTGAATAGGTATTCAGGATGTTGTTTTTCACCGTAGATGAAGCCCCCGGAATCATCGTGTAAAAAAGCAGTGCGTCCTGTGTATGTGGCTCAAAAAGATAGGCGTATGACCACTGCAGCAGGTGGGCGTTTTGATAATTGTTATCAAAATAATTGCGGTAAGAAGCCGTACCCGTGAGGCCAAAAAGAAAACTGGAAGCGGCCAATTTGCGCATATCCCGCTCATAGGCGTTTGGCTCGTTTTCTCCTGCGGCAATATTCCCTGAGTTGTAATAAGTCACATTGGGATTCGCCATAGCCCAGCTCCATGCATTGATCGAAGCGGTTTGAAGCGTTGCCGCAAACGCCGCCATGGACGGTACGGTCTGGAATTGCCGCGCTGCTAGCGCAAACGAAGCCGCTACGGAAAGCGTGGCTGCAGTGGTGGCCGGACCATAAAACCGCTGGGCATGATCCGCACTCGGGGGACTGGCCGAAGCAAAGTTTTTCACCCCTACAACACAGAGCACTGAGCCATTGGGCTGTTGCATCCGCATGAGCCAATCCAATTCGTATTTCACTTCATCGAGCAAATCCGGAACACCGTTCCCGGATTCCGGGATGCCGGTATCATCACCCCAAATGGAGGGATTTTCCTCGTAGGCTAACAGCAAATCCATCAATGGCCCGTAGGTAAACGTGACGTATTTGTTGTAATCGCCCGCGTCGTGCCAGCCGCCGTGAAGGTTCTTGGCGGTGGCAGGTACGGGGTTGAGAATGCTATAACAAGCCTCATCTTGCAAGTTGCCCCGATGGCAAGGCTGTGGGTCGGCCCAATCGGCTTCTGCGAAAGGTTGCACTTTCCCTGTTCCACACCGCTGATAATAATAAGTGCGAAACCCATGGAGGAGCGGCTCAGCGTATGCACAATCGGAAATGATAAAAGGGTAAGAGCTAAGGTTATTAAGGCTGTCGTAGAGGTAGTAATTGCCGTTGGTCGTCAGTGCCGAAAAATCGAACCACCAGGCCTTATCGCCTGATTGAGCGTGAATGCCGCCGCCGCCCCAAGGCGTTATGTTGGACTCGAATATCGTGTGGTTGTCGTAACAGCGTTTCACCCGGTATTGGGTGCTAGGCGTCAGGTTGGCAGGGGCATTGTAGCCGATCTGCGGGCTTGAAATTACGGCGATCTTTTGTGCGCTGGGCAAGTAGCCAAACTGATCCACATGGATACGTTTATCCACCATGCCGGGAGCTTGGGCGTATGATTGCAAGGCAGATAAAGCCAGAATAAGGATAAGGATAAGGATAAATTTCATAAAAGTCGGTATTTGTATTGCAAAAATACCGGCCTTTTTATCCTTCAAGGCCAGCGCTTGCATTTGTCTTTAAAAAGAAATAATTTTGTTTAAAGGTCAAAAACATACCTTTGCAAAATGATTAACCTTTTTCATTAACCAAAATTAATCATTTGAAATTTATCATACCAAATCGAAAACTATCTAAACGGCTTTCAGACCCCGCTGAAACCGTGAAAGCCTACGGGATGCCCGTTGCAAAGCGCATCAACCAACGACTGCAAGAATTTGAAGCAGCCGAAAATTTAGAAGTTCTCCGTTCGTTCCCTGCCGCCAACTGTCATGAATTGAAAGGGCAAAATGCCGGGCAACTTTCGGTTGATGTCTCCGCCAATTACCGTTTAATCATTCAACCTGCAGAAGATCCTCCCCCTCTGAAAGAAGACGGCGGCTTGGATTGGTCAGCCGTGACCGAAATTTTAATCATAGATATTGTTGACTACCACTGATTCACTCCTTTTCCTTATACCAACTCACTCATGTCTCCCAACAATAAACGAAACCTCGAACTAGCCCGGGAAATGCTGTCTCCACCGGGTGCTACCATTCAAGAAACCATTGACTCGCTTGGAATGAACCAATATGAATTAGCCGAACGCATGGGCCGACCCGTGAAAACCGTGAATGAAATCATCAAAGGCAAAGAAGCCGTCACTCCCACCACCGCTGTTCAGTTGGAACGGGTGCTAGGCATCCCTGCGAGCTTCTGGCTTGAACGTGAACGACTTTACGTGCAAGCACTGACCGCGATTGAACATGAACAAAAATTGGATGTTTGGGCGCAAACCTGGCTCATCCAATTCCCCATCAAAGCACTCCAAAAACTAACCTGGATCCCCAAAGCAGAAGGCCCTGCCAAAATGGTTGCCGCATTACTCTCCTTTTTCGGAGTGGCGACCCCTGACGAATGGACCTCCGTTTATATCGGCGAACAACTGCAGACCTCCTACTATCGAATTTCGCTGGCGCATATTACACAACACGGCGCCCTCTCCGCATGGCTGCGAAAAGGTGAACTACAGGCTAAGGAATTGAATGTCAAACCCTTTGACCGGAAAATATTTACAGAAAATCTGGTTGCTATCCGAAGCCTTGCACACCAACACCCTCCCGAGTTTAAAGAACAGTTGCAACAACACTGCGCCAAAGCTGGCGTCGCCGTCGTCTTCACCCAATGCCTGCCTAAAACCAATGTAAGTGGGGTAGCTCGATGGATCAACAACGGCCAAACCCCACTTATCCAGCTTTCAGGACGCTACAAATCAAACGATCACTTCTGGTTCACGTTTTTTCACGAAGCCGGGCACATCCTGAAACACGGGAAAAAAGACTTTTTTATAGAGGGGGTTGCCGAGCTTCCCTTAGATCAAGAGAAGGAGCGAGAAGCTAATGAATTTGCAGCGAATTACCTGATTCCTGCCCGTGATTATAAAACCTTCGTTTCGCAAGGGGATTTCTCCGAGTCAGCAATTATTCGCTTTGCCGACTTGGTTGTAACGCATCCTGCTGTGGTGGCGGGACGAATAAGCCATGAAGGCTTTATTCATTATAGTGAGGCAGCTTCTTTTAAAATCAAAGTAGATATTTTGGCAGAATGTGATTGATGACCAAACGTCTGCGCTTTTTGCAAGCGCATGGTTGTCATTTGCGTAACAATAATATAGAAAGACCCTCAAAAACGGCGTAGCCGTGACATTCTGGTAGCCCCGTCAGGGGGCGGAAAAATAGAAATGCCGTAGGCATGGCATTATAATGTCAGGCCTACCGCGTTTTTATTGGTCGGGGCAGGCCGGGGGTTACCAAAATGCCACGGCTACGCCGTTTCTGTGCGTTCACAAAGCTCGGCGATGAGGTTTTTTTCAACTCCTCCATGGCAGCCAGCTCCCGGAGGAGTTGAATGTCTGGACGCGGCACTAGCTTATTTTTGTTTGCTCAAGGAATTAATGTGCCACTGGAGGGGTTGGGCGGGGGCATCTATTTTGACCCATTTTTTAACGCCATTATTGAAAGCAATTTCGATCAAACCCGATTTGCCCCGAAGTTCCATTTGCACATATTCCTGCTCGATTTTAAACGTGCGGATGGATTTGTTGCTGGCTAAGTCCCACACACTAAAGGTTTTGGGCGAAGGCGAATAGACCAATAAACGGCGGTCCTCGTCGAGCCAGAGGTCGGTAAAATCATATTTATTTGCCAATATTTGGTTGCTGTTGTGCGCTTTTAATCGGGTCTTGGACTCGGTAGTAGGGTCGTAAATGACAATATCGTGATGACTTTCTGCGCCTTTATTGACATTTTGGACGTAAATAAGTTTAGTTTGCTCGCCCACGATAGCAAAAAAGGTTATGTTGAAATAACCGGAATCTATGACAGAATCATTGCCACGCCGACTTACAAGCATAAGGTCAAATCCATAGACATTCTCATGCCTGTTTTTGAGCACCCACGACCAATCCCCACCATCCGAGGTAAAACCAAGTTTTTGTCCTCTTAGCTTGTTTTCTGGCAATGCCATATCGGCAAAGTCTCGTTTTCGCCCAGCCTCAAAGTCATAAGACCTTACAATGCCATTATAGGCATCAACTAAAAAACAGATGTTTTTGGCTTTGTTTAAATTTTGGGCAAGCCTAAAAAGGGGTATTGAAGCCAGGTAATCATCTTTGAATGCAATACCTTGATTTTTTGCAAAGTTATCCGCACCTACCCCTTCCCTTCCCGTGATGGAGTCGTAGAACGTATAAAGCATCATATCATCTACAAACAACAGGTCTGAATGCGCTTCCTGAACCTGCTCTGACATGGGCGTATCCAACCACTTTTTTTGAACAGGGTCATAAGTGCTGATTTTTCTTCGTGGCCCGAAGTTTAACCGCCTTATCGTGACGGGGCCGGAGTAGCCCTGTATCCATGTCGTGTTAAGTATTGCTTCTTGTGCTGCGCCGGTCTTCAAGTCAATTGTAGCGCCTCCACCGATGTCTTCCGTGGTATATTGGATTGCCATGTACCGGCTGTCTGTGGAAAACTCCGGGCCGTGCAGATAAACATGATCAAAGTTGCTTGATGTCTTGTTTTTGAGGTTGTAAAGGCAGACTTTTCCAAAATCCCCCATGGGGGAATCTTCTTCGGCACAATACGCTACATTTTCGCCATCTGGGCTAATCCAAAAACGCCAATCAGCATAGACGCCCAGGCTTTTCCCGAGAACATGGGATGTTTCTGTTTCAAAATCAAAAGCACAAACCTGTTTATAACCTTTATCCCCAAGGGTGTGGGTGAGGAACACAAAAGTGCGCCCGTTTTCGCTAAACCAATTGTCCGAAATTTCGCAGTCCGGGAAGCGAAATGTCTTCTTTTTGATGCTGTCGTAGATATTTATGGTCGTTTTTCCGGAGCTATCCAATGCGGTATAATAAACAGCCTTCTTGCCGTCTCTACTGAAACTGGCCGCCATAGACGGTGCGTTACAAAGACTGACTTGCCGAAACATCATGGTATCACCCGTATCTATGTTCCAAACAATGTAATCGCACAAGCCCCCACTTTTTGTTGTCTCCTCAAAATAGCCCAAGACGCTGGGTTTTGCGTCGCTGCGTACATACCTCGAAGTAACCGCTGCCCAATCCGGGCAGAAGTCGCCTATACTATCAAGCATTGCTTGGGCTTCGGCATTTCCGTCCCATGCTTCCCTGGATTTCAAAAGTGCGGCCAGCGCTTTTTGTGTATAGGATTTTTCAAAGTTGTTCCGGGCTTCTGAGTGCCAAAATATTGAGGTACTTTGCTTAAGTTCGCTAAGTGCTTTGGTTGTTTCCACTTGGGCACGACGTTCGGCTTCTTCAGCGCGGCTTTTTTGGTTTTTTAATACAGCAAAAATTTGATCGGCCCATCGGTCGGCCTCTTGGCCAAACGAAGCGTCGCAGGCGCGAAGGGCTTTTATGCTTTCAAAAGCTTTGTCAAGTAAACCAGTATCGTAGGCTGATTGCAAATCGCTCCTGATTTTTGCTGCTTGGGGGCAAGGCTGTCCAGAAGCTGTCCGCGCCAAACAGCAAAGTAGAAGGGCAATTAGCAGGTGTTTCATAGGTGGTAATTTATCAGGCTACGAGAATACGGTATGGCCGTCTGTCGCTACTTCTCCACCCGCTCCAACAACCGCGACGTAATCCTCAAAAAGTCCATTTCCGTAATGATCCCCACCAATTCCTTGCTTTTTACTACGGGTAAGCAGCCGATACCGTGTTCCCGCATTTTCGTCATCGCTTCCATGATGGAAGTTTCGGGGGTGACGATGACCGGTTTTTCGATCATCAGGTCTTGGACGGTAACGACCTTTGTAGGCTCCTGGGGGTTTATCGCGCATTGGGCAAAATGGCGCAACAGCAGGCGACTCGATATAAGGCCAATCAGTTCGCCTTTGCTGTTTTCTACTGGCATGTAGCGGATGCGACGCCAGTCCATGATCTCCGCCACGAGTGCTACGAGGTCTTCTTTTTGCACCGTAAAGAGGTCGGTGGACATGAATTCCTCAACTTTGATGTGGGTGGGTTGCCAGTTTTCGAGGTCGGCAGCGGTGGCTTCTTTCCAGGTATGCACAGGTTTATTCAGTTTTTGGTTTTTGATGGTGGCTGCTGTGACGGCTGTAACAGCTTCGTCGTTGGAGATTTCTTTTTTCAAAGCGGTGAAAGAGCGCAAGGCCCAACGCGCACCCGTTTTGTGCTCTTTGGTGCGGGCCTCAATAATGTCAAGGTATTTGGAAATATCAGACGACTTTACTTTTTGAATTTTCAGTCCTTCCTTTGCTAAAGGCAACAATTCTTTGAGAACCAATTCTTTAACAGGCACTTTTTTGTCCTTTATCCATGAAAAGGTGGTATCCATTCCAAATTTGGCCGACTTCAAAAAGTTGTCGCGGGCATCCACAAAATCAATTTGTTTGGTGATGTCGGGATATTGCTGCCCCATGCTGATCATGCAGCCCAGCCAAAAAGCAGCGTTGGCAATCTCGTCCACCGTAGAAGGGCCTGCGGGCATAACCCGGTTTTCGATGCGGAGGTGCGGTTTGCCGTTGGGCGAAATGCCGTAGCAGGGACGGTTCCAGCGGTAAACAGTAGAATTGTGGATTTGCAAGGCGCGGAGTTTGGGGGTTTTCCCTTCCCGAATCATCGCCAACGAGTCTTCTTCAATGGCCCCGGCCAGCAGCACGCGGAAGCGGCTGATGTCTTCTTTGTAAATTTCCGTGATGTCGCCACGCAGCCAGCCTGAGCCAAAATTGACGCGGGGAAGTCGCTCGCGCATGTGGTCGTAGGTGGTGCGCGTGTCGAGGCTTTGCTGAAAAAGTGCAATGCGGGTCTCGTGCCAAAGTCGGCGACCAAACACCAGTGGCGAATTGGCCGAAACCGCAATTACGGGCGCGGCCAGCACCTGCGCGATGTTGTACATCTTCACAAAATCCTTAGGTGCCACTTGCAAGTGTACTTGAAAACTCGTGTTGCAGGCCTCCAAGAGCGGCGAATCGTGCTTAACCAAAAGCTCGTCCACACCTTCCACTCGCAACTCGAACGAAGTGCCGAGCAGATGCTTCTGAATAGCTGCCATGAGCGCGAAATAGCGGTCTTTCGGCGTCAGGTTGTGCATCTCTAGGTCGTGCTTGCGCAAGGTGGGGAGGATGCCACAGAGGATGATACTTGCGTCGAATTCGTCGAGCACTTTTTGAATAATAGACAGATAATGAAGGTTTTCGGCCTCCATATCGCTCAGGCAAGTGCCGGTGAATTCGCGGGGACTGAGGTTGTTTTCGAGGTTGAACTTGGCTAGTTCGGTCACGCACCATGGCTTGTCGTCGCCCATTCGAGCCAGTACTTCCATGTTGATACAGGCCGGCTTGAAGGTCTTGTTGTCCACCAAGCACATTTCCTGCTCCGCCCCGATGCGCGTGATGTCGCTCTCGAACCAGTCGTTTTGGAGCATAAACTGGAAGGCTTGCACGTCGCCCAAAAGATTGCGGACAAAGTGCTGCATCTCGCTTTTGCTTTCTACCGTGCTTACTTTTTGAAAACCCATGTTTTTGGCTGATGTTGTCCCGCCGAAGGTCGGGAAGAATTTAGAAGTGGCAAAAGTGTGAAACGAAATTCATAAAACAGGAATTAAATTTACCTTTGCACCGTTCGGCAACGGACGCGGGCTTGTAGCTCAGTTGGTTAGAGCAGCTGACTCATAATCAGACGGTCGCGGGTTCAATTCCTGCCAGGCCCACTTAAAATTGAAGCGTTTCACTGGAATCCCGGTGAAACGCTTTTTTCTTACGCTGTGTGGTGTTTGAAAGCATTGCCACCCCATGTTCGGTGAATGCAAAAGGCGGGTAACGAGTACCGCCCCAACTTGAGGTCGCAATTTGCGACCTCAAGTTTTTGAACTCCGATAGAGTCAATTTCTGCCCTGCGTGGTGTTTCCGCTACTCTATCACAGGCCTTAAATCTTTAAAGTCGATCTCTCCGCCGCGCCTGTGGTCTTTTGACCCAGCGCTACTTCGGCCGGCATCCAAGACTTAAGTGAGCAGTACGCAAATGTAACCCGCAACCGGAAAAGTTGCAAACAAGAAAAAACGCGAAGGTTCTGGGTAGATATCAAATTCGTTCAATCAATTCCGTCCTAACCAATTCATACGCCTCTTTCGGACTGTAAGGCGTTTCAGGCCGGAGAACAGCAGTGATATCCCCCAGAAATTCAGTGTCTTTCATTTTGGCTTCCATATTCAGGATAAATTCTCGTTGGCTGGGTGGTGCTGCTACTGAAAAAGCCATATACTCCCTGTAAGCATGCAGCAGCCCATCTTTGTCCAATTCAGGTCTTTGGGATAACGCAATGAATAAATCGTATAGATCGCGGCCTTTGCGTCGTTGGTATAATGCCCGGAGTTTGGTGCCGAGGAGTTCTTCCAATTTATAGGTAGTCAGTTCGCAGGTTCCGGAGAACCAGGAAGATTGTACCTCAAAGGGGAATTTATGGTATCCCAATACCGTAAAATGTTCGCGCGTATTGGCTTCAACTTTCAAACGCAATCGCTGCACTGGAGGAAACTCCGACTCGAAGCGATAAATAATCTGTATGCCGTCTCTTCTTGGTTTAACTGTAGAATTTCCAAGAAAGGACAGCACTGCTTGAAGCCGTTGAACGGTTTCTTTGATTGGTTCGGCCTTAATCTGCACCAGGTCAATATCTTCAGAATACCGGGGTTGTGGATTTAGGTAGAGTTTGTGAAGTGCTGTACCTCCCCGAAAAGCCAATCTGGAAGCAAGCCACTCATCTGAAAATATTTCCACGAGGGCACGGCAAATCACGAGGTCCTGTTCTACCTGTTCGTTGGTTTGCCAAAGCACTTGTTGGCTCCATTCGGTAATGTATGCCTGGGGAATCATTCGTCTATTTCAATTTCAGTGTTTACGATCACTTTCCAGCGGTTTTCGGATGAAAACCCCTTGGTTACCCCAGATGCTTTTAATGGTATCCGAAAGCAATTCAATGGATGTTTTTCCATAGCATCATACAGCGCGTCCGCGAGTTCGGTTTTATTGCAACTGAAGTCCAAAAGGTAACCTAAGCGTTGTAAGGTGGTTGTCGGTGCATAATTCAACAACTCCGTATTAAAATCAGTGGGATGGAGTACATCGGCCAGTTCGTTTAAAACAGTGGTAGCCCGGTTGAGGCCGCCGATTCTTTTTTCAAATTGAATTAAGTCAGTTGCTGTCAGTGCCGAATTGGATATGTTCAGGTATCCTGCTTCTGTTTTTCGTTGCTCCAATAGTATTTCCGGGATATGCTTTACGCTGATGTAATTAATCTTCATGCCCTTTTTATGGGTAGCGCGCAATACCGGGAAGTTAGTCATGACAAAGTATTCCTGCGGTTGTTGGTGAGAAGCGCCGTGATAAGCAGCCGCATTCAGCAAAGCCACATAGTAGGGCCTTTCCAAAAACTTCATGAAGGTATCCAGAAACAAAGTGAGGGGGAGTATGCCTTTGCTGGAATACTGGGGTGGGAGGATGAGGTAATATCCCTTGTAAACAGACAAAATTTTGACTTTGTCTGACAGGCGCTTTAACGCTAATTTGAGGGCGGCTTCGGTTTGCTCAGCAAAATTTTTCCGCAATACAGACAGTGCAAATCCATACTTGCCCAGGGATAGTTGTTGCTCTATCCATTTTTCGAGACTGAGATTTGCTTTTTTAGCCTTCAAAAGAGTAATTTTTTGCGAAAGGTATTGCTTTTCGATACTTTTCGCAAAATATCTATTTCATAGAAGCAAGAATAGTCTATTTCTATCCTGCTTGGTGTTTCTGTTAATCTATCCCAATTCCTTACTTGAGGTCGCAATTTGCGACCTCAAGTAAGTAACTCCGACAGGCTCTAAGGACGCAATCTGCGTCCTTAGAGCCTTCTACTCATCCCGTGTCAGTTCAAACACAAAATCCTCTGGGAAACGGCCAATGTTGCGGCGTAAGGCTTCTTTCATCCGCCTGGTTTGTCTAGTTCCGCCCAACTTGATGTCACAAATTGTGATTTCAAGTTTCTCATCCCCCCCCACCCGCATCAAAATACCCTTTCAAATCCCTATAAAAACCCTCAAACGCCGCAATGCCTTGCGGGGTGACGCGACAAAGCGTGAGCGGATAGTTGTTGCGGAAAGTCTTTTCAACGGCAATATATCCCGCCTCTTGCAGCTTGCTCAATTGCGCGCTGAGGTTGCCCGCTGTTGCCTCGGTCTTTTCTTTCAGCACATTGAACTCTGCCTCCTGCGCTACCATGAGGTACGACATGATCGCCAAGCGGAGTTGCGACAATAACAGTGGATCAAGGTCTTGGTACATCACTGGTACGCGTTTGATGGTTGAGCAAATAGCCGGGAATCAGATAGCCAAACGCAGCAGCAGCGGCCTGCATCAATAAGTGCTGCATTGGCGCCAGAAATAAGCACCAAAGCCCGCAGGCCCAAATAACTGCCGCCCCAAACAGCAAAGGCCTGAAATTCAACAGCAGCCCTGACATAAACGTGGCAAAGCCTGTGAGCACCAAAATAAAGGGTATAGGTGAAAGGCCGCTGCGCTGTGCAAATGGCATAGAAATCACCATAGAAACCCCAAAGCCCAGCCAAGTTAAGCCATACCACTTGTGTATAACATTGCCGGAATGCTCTTTTTTCTTGGCGCGCAGCCATTCCCGAATAAGGGATGCGGGCATACCAACCACGACCATAATCATCCACACGATGCTGGGTTGGGGGTATATCGGGTTCATAATGAGATACCAATTTGCGATGCTGGCAATCACGATCAGCCAGCCCCATAGCAAAAAATGAAACCCGTTTTCTTGAGCAGAACGTTTGGCGAGGTCAATCGTATTTTGAATTACGCGAAGGCTTTCTTGAGGAGAGAGTGCTTTTTCTATCTGTTCCATGTTAGGATAAGGTTTGGTTTGAAAAATAAATCGAAGCAAAGGTATAGACTAGTTTATATTTTAAACCAAATTTCGATGAAGAAATAAATTTGCCTGATTAATGCATCGAATCTGTTCAAGGAAAGGAAACAGATTCGATGTGAATTGATCGTAAAAGCACAGAATCAATTAGAGGTAAATCAGATGAGTTGTCATGTCGTAGCGAAGACAACCACACAACATCCTCTGCTTCGAAATGAAGCCAAAAGCAACGAAATCCGAAGTTGCTCGCGTTGTGTGGTTGTCTTCGCT
>JACMMM010000789.1 GCA_014379065.1 Saprospiraceae bacterium | reverse complement strand
TCCCTTAGTTCCTTAGTGTTTAAAAATAAAAGGTGTGTAATAACTCCTCTAATGTTTTTAAAAAATCCACTCCAGTATAATGGCTAAAAAGCCCACTCCTATCCCACCCAAAAATCCCCTGCCCAAGCCTTCCAAACCTGAGCGCAGCAGTAGCAGCGAAGGCAACTGGCTCACGCTCGGCCTTGTCGCGCTCGCCATCACGGCAGCCTGCTTCCTGCCCACCCTGCGCCATGAATTTGTGAACTGGGACGACCCCAAGAACATCACAGAGAACGAAAACCTCCTGCAGGTGGGAAAAGGCCAGCCCTGGAGCACTACTATTTCCAACATATTCGACTTCGAAAAAGGCAATGTGATCGGCAACTACAACCCGCTGCCTATCCTCACGTTCGCCATGGAGAAATCGCTGAATGGTGGCGAATTCAGTCCCAAACTCTCGCACTTTACCAATCTCTTGCTGCATTTGCTTACGGTTTTCTTTGTCATGAAACTCTTGTGGGGCATGGGCATTGGGCGTTGGGGCGTGTTTGCAGGAGGGCTGTTGTTTGGGATACACCCCATGCGGGTGGAATCGGTAGCCTGGGCCACAGAGCGGAAAGACGTGCTGTTTGCCGTATTCTTTTTTGCTGCATTGGTGTATTATGTGAAATGGTTGAAACAGGAGGAACGGGCCGAAAATCGCATGGGAACTTACGTAGTAATGATCCTCCTGGCCCTGCTTTCAGGCTTCTCCAAAGTACAGGCAGTGACGCTTCCGCTCTCGATGCTGGCCCTCGATTTTTGGTTTCGCAGACCCTTGAGTCTCAAACTCATTTGGGAAAAAACACCTTTCTGGCTGATTTCACTTGGGATTGGCCTCATCAACATACATACACTCAAGGTACAGGGCTCTACCGACGATTCTATTACGAACTACAATTTCCTGGACAGGCTTTGCATTGGGGCTTACTCGTTTTGCACCTACGTTTACAAAGCCGTTTTCCCTTGGCCAATGTCGCCGCTCTACGCCTATCCTAAACATCTGCCTTGGACGGTGTACGCGGCTCCGGTGGGCTTTTTGCTCGCTTGTGCGGCCGTATGGTGGGCCTGGAAAAAAGGGCTGCGCACCTGGGTGTTCGGGGCAGCATTTTTCTTTTTCAATGTGATGTTCCTGCTCCAAATCTTTGCAGCAGGGCAGGGCTTTTTGGCCGACCGATTCACTTACGTGGCCTATTTTGGCTTTTTCGTGATCGCGGCATACTATGTCGATGTTTTTTCAAAAAAGGAAAATGTAAAAAGCGTCGTTCCCGTCGCAGTGGGAATCATGGCTTTGGTTTATGGAATCTGGACGGTTCGGCAAGTCGGCATTTGGAAAGACGGCAACACCCTTTGGACGCACGTGATATCCCTTGATGAAGGAGAAAAAGAGCGGAGTTCGCTGCCCTTTTGGAACCGGGGGCAATTCCTGCGCAACGACCGTGGCGACTATGAAGCCGCGCTCAAAGACTATACCCGGGCCGTGGACATGGAGCCGAGCAACCCCGAACTTCTGAACAGCCGGGGCAAGACCTATTTTGACATGGCGAGTTCCGGGAAATACAAAGGCCAAGAAAAAGCACTGGTCGAAAAAGCGCTTAAAGACTACACCGAGGCGCTCTCGAAACCCAAGATCACCACCAAATCAAAAAGCGAAGCACTTAGCAATCGTGGGGCAGCTTACGGCATGGCTCAGAAGTACGAGGAAAGCATCCGTGATATTACCGAGTCTGTCGCACTGGACCCGACCAACAAAAACGCTTACGCCAACCGATCCATCGCCTACCTGAACACCCGTCAATACGAAAAAGCACTAGGCGACTATCAGGAATACCTAAAATTGGATCCTAACAATTTCAACTTCTGGTACGAGAGCGGTATGGTGAACCGTGTGATAAAGCGCAACGAAGAAGCCGTGAAAGCGCTCGACCGCGCGCTCCAAATCAATCCCAAACTCAATATCGCATACCTCGAACGCGCCCGCGCCAAAGCCCAAGCAGGTGACAAAGCTGGCGCACAACAGGACTACCAAAAAGCCCAGCAAATGGGCCTGAAATTGGAGGCGATGGATACGGAGTTGATGGGCGGGCAGTAAATTAAGAAGGATTAAATTTTTCGGTTCTCCGGTTTTCCTGTTTTGCGGTTTATTTTCTTTTCCGCACGGCGTTGGGCTAACCGGATTTTAAGATTATACCAGCGTTTGCCCATAAACCGGTTCATCAGACGATCCACTGCGTAATTTTTGGTGATACTCGCCAGCCCCTGCATCCGGCTGACCATCGAGTTGAAGGCGCGTAGGCTTATTGAGTACCCGCCGTCGGTGTATTCTATATAGTGCCAGGTACCGCGTGGGATGAACAGCGTTTCGCCCGGCATGAGTATCACCTCTTGCCCTTTTACCTGTAAGAGAGCAGGGTACTTTTCGTAATCTGGTTTCAATACGTTTACATGGCTGGCCACGGTAAATGGCAAGCGATACAAATGGCGGCTTTGATCCGGCGGAAAAAGTATGACCCGTTTGCGCCCATGAAGTTGGGTGAGGAAAACATGGCTCATGTCAACATCGTAGTGCAGCGACACCCGGGAACCTTCGCAGCCAAAAAAGAAGAACGGCACTTCATCCACAAAGCCGTCCATAATGTCGTGCACCTTGAAATCTTCGCGCAGTTCGGGGGCTTTCCAAAAAATATTCCAGGCAAAAATGCGCAGGTCGGATGGTCCCGACTCGAGGATTTCCAAGTATTCGCGGAATGTGATGTGCATATCCGCCGCGAGGTAGCCTCTCCCAGGACGAGAAAAATTATTCGACACCACTGGAACCCTCATATCCCCGTATTTTTCTTTGAAATACTCAATCGTCCATTTCTTGATAGCGGGCCAATGGGCCGTCAAATCGGTAAAAACGACTGGCTTGAGCGGTTCAAGGTATGCTTGAGCGAAACTCTCGCGCGTGAGACCGCTTCTGCGTTCGATGGGTTGAAGTTCCAGCATATTGCTGCCAAAGTTTGTTGGTAATTGCGCAAAAGTACCACAGCATTCATCTGCAAAGCTGCAATACCGCTTGGAGGGCTGCTACCGCTCCGTCTCGCCGCAGTACGACGAGCACGTTTTCCCGGTTCCTGGGGGCTATCTCAAGGGTTTGATCTTGTTCCAAAGGTTTCGTTTTCAATAGATTGCCATAAAAATCGTACACCTCACAAACCCAGTCTCCCGCAGGGGCATGGTCTGTTAATTTGACAAAAAAATGGACGCAATAAGGGTTGGGGAATATATCGAAAAAATCAGGCACGGGCGGTGCTGGCAAAGCCGGATCCGAAGGGCAGAGCGATTCGGCGGCATCCCCAAAATAGTGCAAGCCCAAATACTCCAGCAGCGTCACAGAAAGCGAATCGGCAAAGCGCAACACGTTGTGCATCGAATCGCGCACGCCCTGTCGGTTGCATTCAATTTGTACGCCATCGAGTCTGCCGCCGAATTGGTATGAACTGTGTCGGACGGTGTTGTAGCCCCCGTCGAAATAATCCTCGTCGGGATCTGGGAAAGGGTCGGGCAGGCTTGGGGTAGCCGGGTAACCCCGCCCGCTAAGTAACGAACCGAGGCTCAACGGACCACGCAAAAGTTCGGAATGCGACAATTCCAGCGCGTTGTTGCTCGCCAGATGGCGGATACTGCTCTGTTTTATGTAGGTCTGTCCATCCAACACATTGTCAGCAAGTTGCAGTTCTGTTTGAGAAAGCAAATAGCCCAATTCGAGCCGCTGAATGTCATGACCATGGCCATGAAAATCCATGTAAAAGCCTTTTCCAAATGTTGGCAGCACTTGGTTTTTAGCCGTTTCCACAAAAATATGGAATTCGTTCCAAGCCAGTTCTGCGTCGGGGTTGCCATCGGCTGCTTCTAAGAGATCGCGGTTTGCGTCAAGTTTGCGGCGGTGAAGCTTGTTGAAAATGACGTGCGGCCAGCAGCCTGTGCGCTCGTGTACGGCCGCTGCGAATGCGCGGGCGAGTTCCTGCGTGTTGAAGTCATTGACGGTGGTGCAGCCCGCACAATCGCGGTCGGGAATGCTGGCGGGCGAAAGCAGTCCGCCGTGCGGCGCGGTTACGATAATGGGCAGATTGCCCGCGAGGTATTCCACATAGCCGTTTGTGCCAAAATAGGATTGCCCGGGCGTGTAGGTTTGCGCGAAGGCTTTGAAAAAAAGAAAAGAAAAAAGTAGTGCGGTGAGCGTAGGCTTTTTCATCATATTGCCGTAGGATTGCGGCGAAAGATATAGGGATTTGCGATTTTGGATTTACGATTTACGATTTTTCGCCCGCTCTTCTTTTTGTCGCGATGTTTTGATTGAACTGACAATGATTGCTAGCAATTCGTCTGCTTCTTTATAGAGTGGGACCACACCAGCACGCAATTCGGCAGCAAGTGCCACTACAAATTCAAGCCAAAACATGGATTCATCCAGTTCTTCTTCCACAATTTTGAGTTTATTGATAAAATCAGGAGTGGATTTACCCCGGCAGGCAGCGCGATAATTTGCAGCGGCAGAAGGCGCCGAACGCACAATTTGATTTCTAACTGCATTAAACTCTTGACCGTATGGAAATTCTTTAGTAAATAGAACTACCGAAATGGCCCAATCTTTAAAGCGTTTTTTCAATTCTATTTCTGTCATATCATTTAGTTTTTTAAAAATACTATAGCAAGTTATCACAATTTTCCCAAACCACCAATCAAAAAAATCGTAAATCGTAAATCCAAAATCGTAAATTTTGCACACTCTAGTTTTCGCCACCAACAACGCCCACAAAGCCCGCGAAGTGGAGCAAATCCTCGGCCCCGGCTTTGAAATAAAGACCTTGAAAGACATCGGTTGCCACGAAGAAATCGAGGAAACCGAACCCACGCTCGAAGGCAACGCCCTCCTGAAAGCCCGATATGTAAAGGAAAAATATGGCTACGATTGTTTTTCAGAAGATACGGGACTCGAAGTGGAATCCCTCGACGGTGCGCCGGGCGTACACACGGCCCGCTATGCCGGGGAAGCCAAAAGCCCTGAAGCGAACATCGCGCTGTTGTTGAAAAATTTGGAGGAAAAAAGCTCGCGGAGCGCCCGCTTCCGAACCATCATCGCGCTGACTTTCGATGGGAAAGAAACCCTGCTCGAAGGTATTTGCGAAGGCCGTATCGCCTTGGAAAAACAGGGCACGGGAGGCTTTGGCTACGACCCGGTTTTTATCCCTAATGGCTTTGACGAGAGCTTTGCCGAACTCGGCGATGCGGTGAAAAACAGGATCAGTCACCGGGCTATTGCTACGGAGAAGTTTAAGGAGATGTTGATAGGAGGAAAATAGTGCAACGCATCGGGCGGCAACACAGCACGCAATATGCCTAGTAGATAACCGGCAACGAAAATTTCTTTCTATAATCCCGGTAACTCGCCTCCGTCATTTGCATAAGCAAGGGTTCCTTTTGCGGGTCGAGCCATTGCATCAATGATAGCAGATTATCCTCCGCCATGGCCGTGCAGCCCAAGGTGCCGGAGCCAGGCGCCCGCCATAGGTGGAAAAAAATGCAGGATCCGCCTTCCGGCGCTGGTGGCAGGTTCTGTTTGACAAAAATGCCCCATTTGTATTGTTCGTCCGCTCGCATCATGTTTTCACGCGCCGTCCATTCCTGCTGTACTTGTGCGGCATCTACCAACTGATTGTAATAAGGTGAATTGCTGTCTTCGATACAGAGCTGTTCTTCCGTAATCGGGAGATATGGAAGTTTTAGGGGTATTGTTTCGGCCTCCGCGTATCCAAAAGCAGTGCCGAAGCGAAAAATACCTGCCGGAGATCTTTGGTCGCCTTCCTTTTTTTGCAAGCCATGTTTTGCGCTTTGTACGCCTCTACCCCAGGCAAGGCCTTTTTTGCCGAGGTTTACGGGATGCGCTTGACCCACCTGATGCCATTTTTTTCCTGATTTTTCAAACTTGAAAAGCCGCGCCTTGACGCTGCCGTCGTTTGGGCTTACCACCACGACGAGCTGACGACAGGTATCAAATATACCCAGAATTTCATCAAAGGGCAAAGCCGAACCATTCAACAGGAAAGCCAGCACAAGCATTGGCAATAAAAAACTTCTTTGCATAGGACAAAAATAGGGAGATGAAAAGACTTGCACTTGAAATTGAGAGAAAGGGTGGACTTGAAAGTCTGTTAAATGAAACACCCGGGTTACCTTCGCCTAGCTATGCCATCTTCCCAAATCAACGAATTCGGAGCCTTTTCTGGACATGTCGCGGGCGTATCCCCCAACATGAACGGGCTTGTTTTGGCCGGTGGCCACAGTCAACGCATGGGGCAACCAAAAAGCCTGCTCAATTATCATGGAAAACCGCAGTATCAATATGTGGCGGAGTTGCTTTCGGACTTTTGTGAGCAGGTATTTATCTCTTGCCGGGCTGAGCAGCAGGATTTGTTCGAGGGCTACCAAACCATTTGTGATACAGAAGACTTAGGGGATATTGGACCTATGAATGGCATGTTGTCAGCGTTTTCTTTCCAACTTCCCGAAAGTTTTGTCCCGAAAAAATCGGGATCGGCAAGTTCGCTGCCCGCTTGGTTCGTGCTCGGTTGCGATTATCCCTTGCTTGAAAAATCAGATTTGGAACAGTTGTTTCAAGCAAGAAATCCAGCCTCTGTGGCCACCGTTTTTTTCAATCCCGAAACCCGGTTTGTCGAGCCGCTCCTCGGGATTTACGAGGCCAAAGCCGGGCCTTTATTACACGAATGGTTCCAGCAGGGAAATGAATCACTTCGGCGTTTTTTGGAAAAGCATGAGGTTCAAAAAGCAATTCCCTTACGTCCTGAATGTTTGAAAAGCGTGGATACGCCAGAGGAATTTCAGCACATAAAAAGCAAATATTGAGGCTACCTGACAAGTTGGGATTTTGGCAGGATTGACAAGCAAAAATGTTGCAAAAACCATCAAAACTCCAATTACTTTTGCTTCAAACTCATACTTCCATTGTTCCGTTTTTTGATAAAAACACAATTGTTGGCAGTCTTGCTATGCCTGCCGACTTTGCTTGTCGCTCAACTTCAACTGAAGATTGAACGAACGGAACATTTTTCCTTCGAACAAGGCTTGTCAGACCAAGAAATCCACGTTATCCACCGCGATGCGCAGGGTTTTTTATGGATTGGAACTGGTATTGGGTTGGAACGCTACGATGGTTATCGCTTCGAACCCTACGACGACAGCCCCAAAAAGGCGCAACGACTGCACGGCAAAAGCATCGCCCAAATAGGCGAATCCGCCGATGGCTACCTCTACCTTCGATACCAAGGCAGTCTCCAATTTATTGACCTTTTCCACACAGACAGGCTCGATTGCGAACAGGTTTTCTTGGACTCGACAACGGGCATTAAGGGTCAAGTTCGAGAATTGTGCCTGAAGGAGCGGGGTGATTTTTTTGTGCTTTCTTCCTTGCCAGAAGGGCTCGCAGTTTGGAAACTCAATGCCCGACATCGCTTTGAAAAAGTGTTCTTCCTGCCTTGGGTCCACTGCGAGGGCGAAGTGTTCCGATTGCAGAAATCAAACTTTGGCCACTTTTGGGTGTATGGCTCGAGGCAGGGACTTTTTCGGACAGATGCCGAAGGGAAAGTTTTGCAACGCATTGAAAACAAAAATTTTATCACTAACGATCATGCCGCTGTTCATGCCGTTGGGGCGAAAGAGAAAGAGCTGGAGCCAGGCATTTTTTATGAAGACAAGACGGGGCATTTTTGGCTGTCTTTCAAAAACTTACAGGGGGTTTTTCGTTTTCAACAAGGAGAAAAGGGGAAAATGGGAACACGGCCGTGGGAGGGTTTTCCACAGCACGAATATTTCACCCGGCTGTGGGAAGACGAAAAAGGCAACCTGCTCTTTGGATCGCTTTTACCCGACGACTACCGCTTCACTTACAAGCTGCTCGGCCTGGGCGCGAATGGCCAAACCTTCGATGCTGCTTCCCTGCTGGATGTGGAGGACAACATCCTCCATATTTTCGGGCTGGATTTCAAGCGGCAGATTTTTCTTGGCACTTTTAGCGGCATCTATAAAATCTTTCTGAAAAACAATAGTATCCGCCATTACCTCTACCAAGATCTCAAGCCTGGAGCGTTCGGCGCGATCGTATGCAGCATTGTCAGCGATGGGCAGGGCAATGTGTTCTTCGCGCTCGAAGATAAAAATTGGTATCGCCTCGACTCCACTCATAGCGATCGCCCCGAAAAGCTCCTGCTGCTGGATGCCAAGGGCAAACCACTCCGACTCAACAACTCCGGCCGCGGCTTGGCCTACGACCCTGATGGCTACCTCTGGGGCACGAGCTGCCCGGATGATACGATAGGGCAACTGCATCGCTACGATCTCACCCACAAGACAACCCATACCTGGCGCTTTCCCGGCAAACTTTTCACCTTGTGCCGCAGCCGTGACGGGCGGCTCTGCCTTGTGTTCCGTTCCGCTTCCGGGCAGGGCGGCAACATCGGCATATTCGACCCCCACACCGAGCAGTACAAACCCTACACAGATGCAAACGGCGCCAACCCTTTCGAGAAACGGACACCAGAGTATATCGTCGAAAGCCGCAGTCGTAATGGGGTCTTTTGGGTCGGCACAAAAGACGGCTTGGTCGCTGTGGACTTGCAACACCGGGTTTCGCGGACTTACGGAACGGGCGAAAAAAACGATGCGCTGAACTTCAATAATTCCGACATCCTCGTGGCCTACGAAGACGAGGCTGGCTCGCTTTGGCTCGGCACCAAAGGAGGTGGCCTGAACGTCCTGCATTTTGAAAAAGAAAACGATGGGGAGGGCCTGCCCCGCCCAGATTCGGTGGAGGTGGTGGACAAAACGCTTGGCTTGTGCAACAACATCGTGTGCGGAATTCTCCCCGACGGACAGGGCCGCTATATTTTGAGCACTTGGTTCGGCTTAAGTATTTTCAACCCACTGACCAAAGCAGTGGGCAATTTCTACAAGCAGGATGGCCTGAACCACAACGAATTCAACCGCTTCAGTTTCTACGGCGACAAAAACGGGCGTTTTTATTTCGGCACCATCAACGGGCTGAACAGCTTTCAGTTGGAAGACTTGTTACCACAAACCCTCGATACCAAAATCCGCTTGATCAAACTGACCAAATACTTTGGCTCAGCGGGACGGATAGAAGAGCAGCAGGAGGGACTCGACCATTTGGGCAAACTGGTCATAGGGCCAGAGGTGTCGTATTTCCAATTAGAATTTATGCTGACAGATTATTCGGAGCCGCGGAAAAATCAATTTTACGTGTGGCTCGAAGGGCAGGACACGACTTGGCGGTATTTGGGCAACACCAACTTCGTGCGCTACAACCGACTCCCGCCGGGGCGACACACACTCCACCTGCGCGGTGCCGACGCACAGGGCAACTTGACAGAAACGCCGCTTACCCTGATCATCCAGGCAGAAGAGTCTTTTTACGAGACTTCGCAGTTTTTAACCCTCATGGCTTTGGGAGTGGCGGGCGCGGTGTTTGCCTTCGGCCAATGGCGCATCCGAAGCACCCGCCGACGCGCGGAAAGGCGAGCCCGGTTGGGCCAAAAAATCGCCGAACTGGAGCTCAAAGCACTGCAAGCACAAATGAACCCCCACTTTATATTCAATTCGCTGGGCGCCATTCAATATTTTATCCGGGCCGACAGGACGCAAGAGGCCGACGGCTTTCTGACCAAGTTCGCGCAGCTGATGCGGCTGTTTTTAGAAAGTTCAAAAAACAAATACATCAGCCTCGCAGAGGAAATCAGGCTGTTGCAATTGTACGTCGAACTGGAAAAAATGCGCTTTGAGGGGCGCTTTGAGGCAAAGTTTTCGGTGGATGAAAACATTGACACAGACGAAGTAGAAATTCCTTCCATGCTCTTGCAACCTTTTGTCGAAAATGCCATCAACCACGGGCTTTTTCACAAAAAAGAAAAAGGGCTGCTGCAGATCAAGGTTTCCGCCAATGGCAGCAAAGAAATCCAGTGCATCGTTGAAGACGACGGGGTGGGAAGGGAAGCAGCAGGGGCACTGCGCGAACAATCTCTGAAAAACTACAAAAGCCGGGCGATGCAAATCGTGCATGAGCGGCTGGAAGCCCTCAGCCAAGTGGAGGGCTACGAGGTGAAAATTGAAGTGGAGGACTTGCGCTACCTCGACAGCAGCCCGGCAGGAACAAGGGTGACTGTAACCATCCCCTTAGCTGACTAAATTCCTGGGTTGTGCAAAAGTCCAAAACGGCTGATCCCGATTTTTGATTGCTTCATTTTTGTTGCCATGCGTCGAAAAATATGACAAATTTTAACATTTTATAACCTCGGGCACAATTCTATTATTGAGCTTTATGTGACTGTCCTGTTCATGATAGTTGACTTTATTGGGTCAATCCATTTCAAGCCAGGACACAGGACACATCGTCCAAAATCAAGCATCCAATGTCCAAAATCTGAATACCATGATGACCGCAATTTTAGTGGACGACGAACCCAAATCAAGGGCCGTTCTCGAAGAGAAACTCCGGCAATATTGCCCACAGGTAACTGTGATCGGCCAAGCCGACGATGCCGTCGAAGCCTATAACCTCATCACGGAAAAACATCCGCAACTTGTATTTCTCGACATTGCCATGCCGCGCGAGAGTGGTTTCGACCTGTTGAAACGGCTGCCCTCGCTGGATTTTGAGATCATTTTCGTCACGGGTTTTGGCGATTACGCGCTGGATGCCATCAAGTTTTGCGCTGTGGGCTATGTGCTCAAACCTATTCAGACCGAAGAATTGATCGCTGCGGTGGACAACGCCCGGCAACGCATCGAAGCCAAGGTGGAAAACGAGCGCAACCGCCAGCTCCTACACAACATCCTGAATCCCGGCAATGCGAACAACCGCATTGGTATTCCGACCATGGAAGGGCTGGAATTTGTCCCCACCAGCCAGATCATCCGATGCGAGGGACTTCAAAAATGCACCCGCGTGGTGGTGCAAGAAACAAAGGGCATTGTGTCGTCCTACAATTTGGGCGAGTTCCGCAAACTTCTGGAAGATTACGGCTTTTTTGCGGTACACAAATCGCACCTTATCAACCTGTCGCACATCCGCAAGTTTGACCGCGAAAGCACCGTGACCATGGTGGACGGCTCGCACGTGCCGGTGTCGAAGCGCAAAAAGCAGGAGTTCTTGGACCAGCTTACCCGCGTCTGATTTCCGTTTGTTCTGTATTGTTCCCGTTTGTTCCCGCTGGCCGCCCGCTGGTCGAATGGCTTTTTTTTGCTGAAAAGAAGGGGGTGATTTTTGGACAGGTTTTACAAAAGCCTTCATCTCCGGTCGTTTGGCCGGGTTTATCTCACCTCTTTAATTTATTCAGTCATGAAAAATCTTTTTTTCAAACTCATCACACTTGCCATTGTACTTCTTGCGATGGCGCAGAATGCCTCGGCGCAATGGGATCTCAGCAACCCGACCAACGTATTTCTCCTTCCCGCGCATGCAACCAAGAAAGTCACAGTCGGCAACGTTGCTGGCACGAACAACGGCACTTTAGACCTTAACTTCGGTGCCACTAATTCCGGCGAAGGTATCGGCAGCAAGCGCACTGCTGGCGGCAACCAATGGGGACTCGACTTTTACACGGCAGGGGCCAATCGCATGAGCATCACCAATGCTGGCAAAGTCGGTATCAGCAACACTGCCCCACCTGCCCTCTTATCAGTTGGCTCAACAGCGGTGAACAGCAGTTTCAATTTTTATCAATTCGGTTATGGTGCGGCTAAAACCAATACTTCTTTGATCCGTGCAGGCACATTGGCTCAAAGCAATGAAAGCGTTCAGCCATTTTCATTTTATGTTGCGGCTATGGGAGCAGCTGCAGATGCTAATAGAGTTGGCGTACTTCAAACCGGAGTTGAAGGATTAAACAATAGTGGAAACATAGCCTTGCAAGCATATGGAGGGAAAGTGGGCGTTGGTACGCTTGCCCCGGCAGCCACTTTACACGTCAATGGTAACAGCGGCAGCGTCGGCGGCCGCAACTTTACAGTGCGTTATTCCCCTGGCGGCGGCCTGTTGAATACCGAATTTTCCGCGCTGGCTCATCTGGGCACTACAGTAGGGGGAAACGGCTGGGCTGCACTCTATGCCAAGAGCGGTAGCGCCGAAGCCGCAGGATATTTCGACGGGAAAGTCGTCGTTGGCACCGGGCCAATGAAACTTGGGCTTGGTGATGCCAGCGGACAAGCCCTGGCATGGGGCACTTCCTACCTCGGCTTCAACGCCGTTCGAAGCAAAACGGGCGGAACCTGGACTTTCTACGGCAACAGTGCCGACAATGGCGGCAACGTCATCTGGGGCGATGTAGGCGGAAGCATTCGTTTCGCAACGGTGGGTAGGACGGGTGGTAGCGACCAGACGCTTACCGACGCCACCCTCCTCAGCCAAACCAAAATGTTTATTCGGACGGACGGCAACGTGGGCATCGGGACAACTAATCCCGGCAATTACAAACTGTATGTAAACGGAGACGCCTATACAACTGGCACTAAGTGGTTTACATCCGACAAACGTTTCAAGCAAAACATCGCCCCCGTGCAAAATGCACTCGAAAAAGTGTTGGAACTGAAGGGTAAAACCTATCGGTACAACCGTAAAAAATTCCCAGAATTTAATTTCTCCGAAGGTACACACTATGGTTTTCTTGCTCAAGAATTGCGGGAAGTGGTGCCCGAAGCCGTCCGGGAAGATGCTGCAGGCTACCTCGCCGTCAATTATGATATGCTAATACCTCTGCTCGCAGAAGGCATGAAGGAACTGAAATCTGAAAAAGACGTGGAAATCACTGCGTTGAAAACGCGCCTCGCCGAGAAAGACCGCCAAATCAGCGCGCTGGAGATGCGCATGGCAAAACTGGAAGCCTTGCTGATTGACAACCGTTCGGGCGAAGTCGCTCCAGTAAAAGCTCAGCCAAGCGTCACGCTGACCAGCCGCCCCAACCCGTTCAGCGAAGTGACAACAGTGGATTTCAATTTGCCGGAGACGGTGAAAACAGCCACCCTTTTAGTGACCGACTTGCAAGGCAAAGTGCTGCACCAACAAATCCTGGAAACACGCGGCCAAGGCAATATACAAGTGAATCTCAGCAGTTTTGTTTCGGGCACTTACATCTGCACCATGTTCACGGATGGCATCCCTACAGCCAATACCAAACTCATCCTGCAAGCCAAGTATTAAAAACACGATGGATCCGATGGCCTCAAGCCCTCAACTAGGCAGCGCGCCCTCGGGCATCTACCTCGTGCGTGTGCTGGATGGGGGCAAAGTGCTGTGGTCAGGGAAGTTGGTGAAAGAATGACGACTACGAATTGGGAATAATAGTTTAATTCCCCCGACCTGAGTTTACAGGTCGGGGCTTTTTTATACCCCTTCGATAAATGGCTTGTCAAGGCTACCTTCGCGTACCAATGCCATCCACATCCCCGTTTTCTGTATGATCAAATCCCTGCCTACCTGCAGGTTGGCACCAATCCACCAATCACCATGCACCATCTCACCACCAAACAAATCCTCATCCACAAATACAAGGGCCTCTCACACTGGGAAGAAACAGACCTGCTCGCCGTGGAAGAGCCCCTCGAAATCCGCTTGGAATTTGGCCCCATCGCCAAGCGAAAAAGTCAAAACATATCCATCACCATGCGCACCCCAGGTGCAGACGAAGACCTGGCAACCGGTTTCTTGTTTACCGAAGGCATTGTCCGGCAGGCTTCCGACATTTATTCCGTGAAGGTGTGGGGAGAGAACATGGTGATGGTGTCTTTACAGCCCGATTTTGATTTTGACATCAAGAAATTGGAGCGGCATTTTTACACCAGTTCCAGTTGTGGCGTATGCGGAAAGGCCTCGATGGATGCCGTAAAGGTTGCCGTAACAGACTCATTTTCAAACAACAAAAGCGATTGGGAAATCAACCCCGAAATCATTTATGCCCTGCCCGATACGCTCCGTCAAGCGCAAAGCACCTTCGACGCGACAGGCGGTCTGCACGCTTGTGCCATTTTTGATCTTCAGGGAAACCTGCTCGCCCTGCGCGAAGACGTGGGTCGCCACAACGCATTGGACAAGCTCATCGGCCACTATTTGCAACAGGGCATGATACCACTCGATCAGCATATTCTGCTGTTGAGCGGTCGGGCGAGTTTTGAGTTGCTGCAAAAAGCAGCCATGGCAGGGATCCGGTTTGTTTGCGCAGTGGGTGCGCCCTCCAGCCTTGCGGTAGAAACCGCCGAAACCTTTGGCATCACGCTCATCGGTTTTTTGCGCGAAGGGCGGTTTAATGTTTATTCGGGGTTGAGGGTGTTGAGAGGGTTGAGAAATGTTGAGAGGGTTGAGGGTTGAGAGGGTTGAGTTACGGCCCTTGAATCAACTTCATCGCATATTCCAGCAATTCATCCTTTCCTGCTTTGACCCCGGCAATGGTCGGAAGCACGAGGTGGTCGGGCACAATCCCTACCCGCTGCGTGGGTTTGCCATTTGGATAAAACACGCCGATACCGCTTATCATACTGTTCAGTCCGCCTGGAAGGGAAAACCTTGACACATTGCCATCCGCGCCGGCCGTGGTGCTGCCCACTACTTCTGCACCGGGCACTGAGCGCAGCGCCATGCTATGGTACTCGGCTGAACTTTGGGAAATCTCATTCATGAGTAAGACCACCTTTCCATTGTAAGGATTAGGATTCTCCTCGCCACATTCAATGGATTCCGTTGTGGTGAACAGGCCCGGATTCTCTGCGTGCCCATTGGTAAAGTAAACAAATTGGGATGGTTCGGATTTCAAGAATGTAGTCAGGGTAAAAACCACGAAATCGCTGGGGTAATTGCGAATATCAATGACGAGGCCCTTGGTATCTTTAAATTTTTCCATGATGCCGGGGAGCAGATCACTTTTGATGTTGCCAATGTACAAATAGCCAATGTCGGGCGTCAAGAGCCGGTAACAACTGTCGGGCTGGTTATAAGCCCAGTCAATGTCCATTTTAAACTTCTCCTTGACCGCATCAAAACAGGCTACCTCAAAATCTGTGACGGCATTGTCGCGCCGTACTTTTAAGTGCAAAGTGCTGGCATTGGTACGCAAGAGGTCTTTGGCAATATCGCGCATTTGCGTAGGTAAATTCGAGGCCGGATACAAAGGCAATTTCTTTTTCACGATTTCTTCTACCGGTACGCCTTCAATGGCCGTAATGACATCGCCGGGCAGCAGGCCCGTTTTTGGCCCTTGCTCGGCGTGGTAATAACCTGTTACAACTGCTTGGTTTTCAATAAATTTTACTTGAACCGCCGGGCGAAGATTCCCAAAATAAGCCCGCAAGGCTTCGTCCTGAATCCAGAGGTTTGCATGCGTGTCGTGTACGCGCCCAATGAGCTCGCGGGTACAAAGTTTGTAGTTCAAGGCATCCGTCACTTTTGCCATTTTGGGAATAAACTCGCGCATCACTCCGGTCCAGTCTTCCCCGATCACATCTCGATACGGGAAAAAATACTGAATGATGTTCCAAAAACGGTAGAGGCTGAGCAGTCGGTAGCCCTCGTCAGGATACTTGAACTGGGGATATGCATTTTCATGCAAAAACTTTGGATTGCCAATATTGGGGTCATG
>JACMMM010000788.1 GCA_014379065.1 Saprospiraceae bacterium | reverse complement strand
GGCCTTGCGCACCTAGCATGAGCGCCCAGTTTTTATTCAAATGATACTTGCCATAAGCGCCAATGACCCATCCTGCCCAACGCTCTTCCGTATCTGAGGGCTGATACGCTGCCCCGGCCAAGGACAAGCCAAGCGAAAAACGATGGTCTTGAACGGGCTTGGTTTGCTCGGCAATGGGCTGCTTAGGCACCAAAATTAGTTTGGGTGCCACTACACGCTCCGACCATTTCAATAGCGTCAGCGGGATTGGAAGATAGAATATTGGGATGGTAGTTGGTGACTGGGGATTGGTGATTGGTGACTCGGGATTGGTGACTGGTGATTGGTGATTGGTGACTGGTGACTGGTGATTGGTGATTGGTGACTGGGGATTGGTGACTGGTGATAGGGGATTGGTGATTGGTGGCTGGTCGCTGCTTTGATTGCTTTTGACAAGGGAGTTGTCCAGCTGATCGGCGTTAATCCTATCGTTTTTGCGATCCTGAATTTGTTGTGCTGCTCCAGCGTTCGAAGCGCCTTTTGGGGTCGGGCTTCCCGAAGTATTTTTACCGCTTTGGGTGTAGGTGCCAAGCGTATTTCCCTTATTGTAGGGCTTTGAAGCGCCGTTTTTACCCACTCCGCTTCGGAGCGATTTGTCTTGGGCAGGTACGCGCAATTCAGAAGATTCCGTCTTTGCACCAGGCTGAGTACTTCCCCCAGACAAATTGTCTGTTTTACCGGCATCTGAATTTTCTATTTCAATGCTTTGGGACGAGTTTGGGGGGGGTATTTGTTTCGAGGACTCTTCTTGACGAGGCACATTTTCACCCATCGAATCCTGCTCCCCTTGCTTATTGTGCGACATACTTCCAGCACCCAAGCGCAGCATCAACAGCCAAGCGAGCAGCGCCAATGCCAACACCAGTCCGATGAAAATCCACAGCCGCCTGCGCCGCCGCGCCTCGTCCTGTTCGAGCAAAACCTGGGCCTGCTCCCAGTATTCCTCCCGGAACTCGAAACGCGCCCCCGGATCGTCGGAGTCAAATTTTTGTCGCATCAAGTCGTCAAGATTATCCATGTTCGTTTGCTTATGTGATTATTTGGTGATTGGTTATTAGTAATCGGTGGATTAGTGATTAGTAATTGGTAGATTGGTGATTGGCTAGGGCAAGGAATCTAGTGCTTGTAATAACCAATCACCCAATCCACTAATCACCATTAACCAATCACCATCTCGGTTTTTATCCAGGATTGTAATTGAGCGCGGGCAGTACTCACATGCCATTTGGAGGTTCCTTCGCTCATACTGAGCATTTCGCTTATTTCGTGGTGGCTGAATCCATCAATGGCAAAGAGGTTGAACACTTTTTGGGTCATGGGTGGAAGCCTTCGCAAGAGGGCTTCAAGGTGCTGAACATCAAGGCGTTGATCCGCTTCGTTCCAATCAATAGGCTCATTCGGGAAAGTCCGTTCAATATCCTCGGTGAAAACGGTCAGTTCGCGCCATTTCTTTTCGCGTCGGTATTCATCAATGACCGTATTGATCATGATGCGCCGAATCCAAGCCTCGAAAGGCACTTCGTCGCGCTTGTACCGGTCGAGGTTTTGGATGATTTTCAAAAACCCGTTGTTCAGGGCCGACACCGCATCCTGTTGGTCGCGCCGGTAGCGCATACACACCGCCATCAGGATCGGAAAGCACGAGCGGTACAGCGCTGACTGTGCTTTTCTGTCGCCTTTCTGGGCAGCCAATAGAAGTTGCGGGTCGAGGTTCAAAATCGTTTTACTTTTTAGACATTGGATGTTGGACTTTGGATGTTGGACATTGGACATTGGACGTTGGACAATGGACGTTGGATATTGGAACTTGGACAAGGTGTTTAATAAAAGAATTGATTTTTCATTCCAACCTATCAAAGTCCAACGTCCAGAGTCCAACATCCAATGTCCTATCCGCCGGAGGCCTCTTTTGTCCCCCGGCGGAAGGTACGAGTGTTTATTTGTTTGTGTTCGGAAGGCTACACGCATGGTTGGGCGGGGAGGTTGGGTGGGGATGGGATATTTTTTAAAAAAATTGGCCGCTTCAATTAAGAGGCGGCCAAAAAGGTTAGAAATAAGGATATGATGTCGAATAATTTGTGATGATTTTCAACGATTTTGATGACAAATGATGGTTGGGCCAACCCAATGCCACTGGTCTTCTCCCTCGTGGGCATGATGGAATAAGTGTGGGGTATACCACATGACCAAATCTTTTTCCTCGACATTTTCAAACTCATTGTACCCCAGATTACCCGATGCACCAAACATCCACTGGACATCTTCAGATCCTTTGTAAAGCCGAACATTAAAATCTTCGTTGCACCAGCTCCCTGCGTTTCCATCACTTGCTCCGGGTATTAACCAAACGCCGTTGCCAGTAGCATTGTCGCGGCAAAACCAAACTTCATTGTAACCGGCAATTTTAGTCATCTTGGTTTCATTTCTAATTTTGAGCCAACCCGGCCCCCAGCTCGAATTTGGCCTACTACTTCCCTTTACAAAAGCCTGATCCCCAGAAAGCCCATTAATGTCAAAGTCCAATCGCCAATATGGGTGGTGTTCATGGTCTTGCTGGCAGTGAAGTCCTTTGCTCCACATCCTGGAGTGCAATCGCCCATCTTCGCTGAAATACCATGCTTGATAGAGGTGGTAAGCACCGATGGTGGCATAGGTGCCTATCTCCAGCCATTGGCCTCCGCCCCAATTGAACTGGAACTGGCATAATTTTCCTGTTGCGCCAGTTCCTGAGCATGTAAAATCGATTACGTTAGAAGGGCCGATCCGATCTTCGTACGGCCCACAAGGGTTGGCCGCAAAGTATTGAACCCTAATGACAGGCAGACTGCCACGGAAGAGCACTTTTTTGCCGTTAAAGTAAACGTTGGTGATCTCAAGCCCTGAGTTCCGGGCGCTGGAGATATTGAAGTCAAAACTCCAGCCTTTCCAGTTGGTATGGCCGGATTGAGCAGCGCACACTTGCACAAAAAGGCATACGGTGATGCTAAAAAAAATAATCTTTTTCATAGTTTGATGATTGGTGTGACTCTTAGAAAGAACCAGTTTCAAGTAAGGTATTAGTTGTCAAGTCTACCACTGCATAATGAAGCGGTAAGTCGTCGTTTTCGGTCTTCATGTAAGCGAGGTATAAAACCCGATTGCCGTACCCTTTTACCCCTTGAGGAATTTCAGTGATTATGCCTTTGGTGATCAATTTTCCATCCTTTATAGGCAGGGAGCCTTGAGCCGCCACAAGACGGGCTGCCATCTCAATCTCTTCTTTTGTCTCTATCGGTTGAAAATTGCGGATGTTGTTTATGGCGCTTACCTCGCGTCCAGCGACTTGCGCCTGTACTGCCATATTGTTGGCATAACTGTAAAAGACAAGGGTGTAGAGGCTGCTGGCTTCTTTTGCGCCTTTTGGCATTTCCGCCTTGTAGGCATCGAGAAGCAAGTACCGGTTGCCAAGTGCTTCGGTGACTCGTTTGTCAGCAACAGCAATCTCTTGAAGCTGGACTCGAAGCACTTTTGAAACCAACTCTTTTTCAATTACCGTATAAGGCACTTCTTTAAAGTTTGAAGCATCTTTGGGCCGGGGCGGCCAGCCTTCTTTTGAGCCCGTGAATTCCAGTGTTTTAGAAACTGGGAGTGTGTTAGGTAGATGTTTGTTGCAACCAGTCAGTAAAACGCCTAGAAGCAAATAAACACCTTGTTTAATCAATTTTCTCATCGAAAAAAATTTAAAAGGTGAAATGTTTTGCGCTGAAAACCAGCGTGGACGAAATCTCTAAATTTGGTTAGTAATGCTTGGGAAATACTTCTGGGCTGCGCAATTCACCGTTGCCAGCAAATTGCGCAGCAATGCCAAAAGTGTTTTCGGATTCGGTCTCTTTCGATTATACAGGAGTTGGTTACTTGGAATTTATCGTGTGGTTACCGCACCAGCGCCACAAACACATCACCCGTGGTGCCGCGTGTAAAAGTGGCGAGGTCGGACTTGTTATCGCCATTGAATCGGCCCACAATGGGGATCTCGACACCGATGCAAAAGAGATCGTGCCATTTTACCCCTGTTCCATCAAAAGCAGCCCCGGTAGAAAGCGCCACAAAAACATCGCCAGTCGTGCCACGAGTAAAGGTGGCAATGTCGTCTTTGCCATCCCCGTTGAAATCACCCACCGCAGGGATTTCTGTGCCCACGCAAAAGGAATTGTGCCATTTGACACCGGTACCATTAAACTTGGTGCCGTCAGACAAGGCGACAAACACATCGGCAGTAGTGCCACGAGTGAAGGTGGCGATGTCGTCTTTGCCATCCCCGTTGAAATCGCCTACTAGAGGGGTTTCTGAGCCTACGCAGAACAGGTCGTGCCATTTGACCCCAGTGCCATTGAACTTGGTGCCGTCTGACAAGGCTACAAACACATCAGCAGCAGCGCCACGAGTGAAGGTGGCGATGTCGTCTTTGCCATCGCCGTTGAAATCGCCCACCAAGGGGATTTCTGTGCCTACACAAAAGGAGTTGTGCCATTTGGCACCGGTTCCATTGAACTTGGTGCCGTCAGACAAGGCGACAAACACATCCGCGGCAGCGCCACGAGTAAAGGTGGCGATGTCGTCTTTGCCGTCCCCATTGAAATCGCCCACCAAGGGGATTTCTGAGCCTACGCAGAACATATCGTGCCATTTGACCCCAGTGCCATTGAACTTGGTGCCGTCAGAAAATGCAACAAATACGTCTGCCGAAGCACCACGGGTAAAAGTGACAATGTCGTCTTTGCCATCGCCATTGAAATCACCTTTCAAGGGCAACTCAGACCCGAAGCAAAACTTGTCGTGCCACTTCCAGCCCGTCCCATCAAATTTGCAGGCAATCAACTGCCCGGCTTTGATCAGGCTTTTGCGTGTACTTGTCAACGTGGCGAGCATCCGCGCTTTTTGGTCGCTGGAAAACATAAACATACACTTGTCGTCCGAATAATCCATGTAGTTCATGAACAATTCAGTGTTCAGAAGCCCGTTGCAGTTGTTGGTCTTCGGGTGCGTAGGGCAGCCTGTATTGGCCGTCCGGTGTACCGGTGTGTCGTTGCAAAAGTCGTTGCCGCAGTTGGTATCGCCCCAGATATGTCGGAGGTTAAACCAGTGGCCAATTTCGTGGGTAGCGGTACGACCCAAATCGAATGGAGCATTGATGGTGCCCCTTTTGCCAAAGGCGGCGAAATCTACCACCACGCCATCTGTGGATACAGGCCCGCCAGGGAATTGAGCGTACCCCAACAAACCACCCCCCAGATTGCAGACCCAGAGATTAAGGTAGCGGGATGGGTCCCATATAT
>JACMMM010000087.1 GCA_014379065.1 Saprospiraceae bacterium | reverse complement strand
TTGAAAGTCAACTTGGCGGTCAGTTTTGAAAAAATGTGACGGAATGGCGGGGTGGTTTCAATGGTAGCATTAGCGTTCGTACCGTGCTACCTTTGCCCCCATGCTTACGGTAATTTCTCCCGGACAGACTTTTCCAGATCTTTTTCCTAAAGGTGCTATGTTGTTGATTGACAAGCCTTTGGCTTGGACTTCTTTTGGGGCTGTGAACAAGGTTCGCTATTTGTTTGGGCGTAAAACAGGCAACAAAAAAATCAAGGTGGGCCACGCAGGCACGCTCGACCCGCTGGCGACCGGATTGCTTATCCTGTGCGTGGGTGACTACACCAAACGGATCGAGGAATTTCAAGCCATGCCAAAAACCTATACCGGTACGATCACTTTTGGGGCGACTACCCCGTCCTTCGACCTCGAAAAAGCCCCCGATACTCCGTCCCCAACAGCACACTTGACCAAAGCATTTTTGGAAACAGCCCGCCAACAATTTTTAGGAGACATCTTGCAAGTGCCGCCCATCTTTTCAGCCGTAAAGGTAGATGGAAGGCGGCTGTATAAAAATGCCCGAACCGGCCAAGAAGTCGAAATGCCCCACCGGCCGGTTCATGTGGCCTCTTTCGACTTGTTGGGGGATTTGCGCCCGGTACCTTCAAGTTCGGAAATCGCCAAAGTTGCCAGCAAAAAAGGTTCGGATATTATGCTTCACCCGGATTACCCGGAAGGTTTACAGATTGATTTCGAGGTAGTTTGCAGCAAAGGAACGTATATCCGTTCTTTGGCCAATGACATTGGACAAGCAGCTGGAACGGGGGCCTATCTCAGTAGTTTGAGACGCACTGCCATTGGAGATTTTACCGTGGAAAATGCCTGGAGTATCGAGGCCTTGGCTGCTTGGATGGGATTGCCTCAATTGTAAATCTCGTTCTGTCCCCTACGGATATATCGTCGCACGTTCATCCAAAATGCTACAAAAAGGTAAACAATGAGCGGAGACCCCATTCCAATAAAAGAGGTGTAAATGAAGTACTTGCGCACTTCGGCAGGGGCCACGCGCATTCGTTCGCCCAAGTATTGGCACACACCAAATGCGTGCCGTTCGATCAAATCTTTGAACCAGTTTTGGATCATGGCTGGGTAGTGAGTGGTTTATTGGTGATTGGTTTAATGGTGACTGGTAGACTGGTGATTGGTAGACTGGTGATTGGTAGACTGGTAGACTGGTGATTGGTTTGCAGTGGCAAAAGTAAAGGCTTTTTTTCTGGCAGAAAAAAATCTATCAAAGTGAAAAATTCAAGTCATCAATCACCAGTCTACCAGTCACCATTAAACCAGTCACTAATAAACCAATCACCCAATAACCAATCACCATCACGGCTGCCCCCTTGCCGCCTCTATCATAAGGCTAAGTTCTTCTGCCAGGCCCTCGGCACTGCCCTCGAAGCCGATGGCTTTGAAACGAATTTTCCCATTGCGGTCGAGTACATACTTGGTGGGAATACCTGACACGCCGTAGGATGAAATCACTTTGTCGTCGTTGTCCAGAAGTACGTTGAAGTTATAGCCTTTGCTAGCAATAAAATCAGCAGCATTTTTTGCTTTGTCGTTTCCTTTTTCCCAAGAATCAATAAAGACAAAGCTTACCTCTGGATCGTTTTTGTATTGGCTCACGGCCAGTTGCATGCCCGGAAAAGAGGCTTTGCAAGGGCCGCACCAAGTGGCCCAGAAATCCACCACCACCACCTTGCCACGCAAACTTTCGAGGCTCACAGTCTTGCCCTCAAGATTGGTCAAACTAAATGGAGGAGAGGGCTCGTTGAGCATTTTTGCAGCCAGTTCTTTCTGTTTGGTCGCTCGTGCGCCGGATTCCAATTTACTGAGATAGGCAGTTGTCCCAGTCTCCGTTTTGTCTTCGGCCATGTAATTTTTTTTGAACTGCTCTTTCATTTTGGCAGTAGCGTGGCCGTTCAAGATAAAGCCTTCCAAGCGGTAGCGCAAATCGGCAGCGCCAGAAGCCTCCAGATAGGAGGTGTAGCGTTCGTTCATTTCAGCTTCATGGCCCTTCGTGATTTCAACCACCTCAGCTTGCAACAAAGACGCACTGATGGCATCGCCAGACTTGCCAAGTACAAAAGCGTACGAATCGCCATACATCGCAAAGGTCTGCTTTCGCTGTTCAGCCCATGATTTGGAAGTGCTGAAAGGAGGTTTTGATGCAGCGGGTGCAGCCATTTCTTTCCGCGCCCATTCAACGGCGGTTGATGCGAGGATTCTGGCTTCTTCGAGGTTTTCGCCTTTTTCGGCAAGCTCCCATGCGAGATTGTTATAGGCACTTGCACGCTCAGCATCAGGAAGTTGTGCGGCCAGAGCGCGGAACTTAGCCCAATTGCCCGAGTCGGCCACTTTGTTGGCGAGATTAGCGCGCAGCATGATGACGGATTGTTTTTCCTCCTCATTTTGAGCTGGGAAAGCATTGGCGTAGGTAGCCAACATTTC
>JACMMM010000787.1 GCA_014379065.1 Saprospiraceae bacterium | reverse complement strand
CGTGACGGGCACCACAAACATTACACAGCCGCCCCAACTTTCCATCAATACCAGCACTGCGGAGGTTTCTTGCCAAGGAAAAGCCGATGGCTCGGCAAGCGCCGCTGCATCCGGCGGCGTGGCCCCCTACAATTTCATCTGGAGTAATGGTCAAACAGTTATTCTAAACCAAAATCTGGCAGCGGGTACTTATACCGTCACAACGACGGATAACAATGGCTGTAGTACCGTGAGTTTGGCTACGGTCAATCAGCCCTTAGCGATTCAATTAAGTGCAAATGCAAACCCTGTGTCCTGCAATGGCGGTGCAGACGGCGCGGTTTTTACAAACATAAACGGAGGCACCAGTCCATACACCTACCTGTGGAATAACGGAGCGACTGGATCAAGCCATTCCAATCTGACAGCAGGGGCTTACAGCGTCACCGCAACCGACGCACATGGTTGTACCCTGACGGCTCAAGCAACGGTCGTACAGCCCAGCGCCCTTTCCAGCAATACCAGTGCGCAAGACGTGGGTTGCAGTGGCAGTTCAACAGGGACCCTTTCTGTGACCGTGACGGGTGGGACATTGCCCTACAGTTTCCATTGGAGCAACGGAGCGAATACGCCTCAAATCGCAAACCTGCCCATGGGCAGTTACATCCTGAGCATAACCGATGCCCATGGTTGTTTATTGACCACCACGCAGCAAATCAATGAACCGCCTCCACTCCTCCTCCAAACCGACAAAACAAACATCCACTGCTTTGGCGATGAGGATGGCGCATTGAGCGCAATGGCCAGCGGCGGGGTGGCGCCTTACGCGTTTCTGTGGAACAATGGACAAACCTCTGCAGACATTGGTGGATTGGCGGCGGGCGTCTATATCGTCAGCGTCACGGATGCAAACGGCTGTACCGAGTCAGCGAGCGAATATCTTGCCGAACCAATCGTCCAAACCGTTCACCTGGGCATTGATGTAGTGCTTTATTTGGGCGATATGGTGGACTTGACGGCCAATGTCAACATACCCGATTCCGAGGTCATGGACTATACCTGGTGGGGGTCGGAAGATTCATTACATTGTGCGGATTGCAACACCTACCGTTTCCAGCCTACAGCGTCCGGGTGTCAGCAAGTGCTGGTAAGGAGCAAAAAAGGCTGTATAGCCTTGGACGCGGTTTGCTACCAGATAAGACCCCATCGCAGGGTTTATGCGCCGAACGTCTTTACGCCGAACGGCGATGGCAGCAACGACTTTTTTACCATTTTTTCCGATGATGGGGTAAAGCAGATTTTGAGCCTTAAGATTTTCAATCGCTGGGGCGGGCAGATTTATCAAACCAACAACATCAAAACAAACGACGAGCCGCTGGGCTGGGACGGCACGTTTAAAGGTCAGGATTTGAACATTGACGTCTTTGTGTGGGTCGCCGAGATTGAGTTTGTTGACGGAGAAATAATACAGCTTAGTGGAGATGTTACCTTGGTTCGGTGATTTCTCGGAACTAGCGCCGCGTCCACCGAATAGCCTGTGAATTGACAGTTATTCGGTGGATGCGGCACTAGTTCCGCTAACAATTTACAAACCCTCTAATTTTTTTCCGGCAAATCGCCAAAAGGCCGGAACTTCCCGCCTCATTTTTACCCAAAACTGATTTTCACAAACGTTTCTGATTAAACAAACCTGACTATGAAAAAAACGCTACCCATGCTGTTTGCGCTTCTTTGCGCCCTTTCGCTCGCCGCTCAAGCCCCCATGTGCATGCGCGACTCGGTTATTTACGGTACCGACTCGCTGCTGTGGCCCTTGCCTTACACCACTGATGCCCCCGATTACAACCTCAACGATGCTTGTATTGACCATCCTTACAACCAATCTGTGACGATCAACGTGCCCACTTCTTATTTGGGCATTCCCGTTACGGAAGTGAGTATTGCTACCTCGGGCGCCATCAGCGATTTGCCCGTTGGGATCACGTACGCTTGTGACCCGCCCAATTGCAAGTTTGCGGCAGGTTCGCTGGGCTGTATCGTGCTGTACGGCACACCCACTAATGCCAACATGGCACCAGATACCTTCGACCTTGGCATTACCGCCACCGTCGTAACAGCGCTTGGCCCGATACAAATCGTATTCCCAGGGCAAGTAGCGCCGGGATCGCACTATTACCTGGCACTCAAAACGCCTGCATGCCTCGTTGGCAATTATGATCTTGGCAACCAGTTCACCCTGCTGAAAAACGCGCCAAATCCCTTTGGCAATCAAACCCTTATCACAGCGGAATCGCTTGTGCCGGGCGACTTCCAGTTTGAGGTGTTCGACCTGCTCGGGCAACGCGTGTACGTTCAAAAACTCCGGCTCGAAATAGGCCGCAACGAATTCACCTTCGATGCCGGTGAACTCGCCAACGGCGCCTATTTCTACACCCTCAGCAACCGCGACGGCAAAGCGGCGCGGCGGATGGTTATTGCGAGGTAGGTAGGTCCAAGTCATCCCGAATTTTGGAGGGGGATTTGATTGATGAATGACTATTACATGATTGTTGATTTTTGATGGAAATGGAAGATGGAGGAATTTATGATGGCTGAAGTAGGTGCTATGGCAGAACATCTTCCATAAAACATCAAAAATCGCCCATTACATCAAAAATCAACAATCATGTAATCGTCACTCGTCAATCAAAAAAAATCTCCAATCCTAAAATAACCAAATCTCCAATCCTCCACTTTTTCTTTAATCCCAGCTCTCAATCGGTCTCATCGAAAGGATGGTTGCCTTTAATCTCCGTCAGTGTCGCAAAGGGCTTTATGTGCAAACTGCTACTGCCTCCTGCCACTGAACATCGTCTTCCGTTGTGCAACATTTTTTCACTTTCTAACCGGTTGTATTTATGCGTCAGCTTCTACTGATCATTTGTTTTTCTACGCTTTTCTTCGTCCACATCTTTCATGCGCAAACGGGCTGCCCGGGCTGTGTGGTCAATGTGCCAGCGGGTTTTCCGGCAGACACGATCTATTTGCCCAATTTGCCGGATGGAGTGAAAGGAACGCCCTACGACCATGATGTGTCGTTCCGATTGCCCAAAACCACCACGCCCGTGAATGCTGTTGACAGCACCACCCCGCCGGGACTAACGATTTCAAAATTTGAAATACTCGCTGTAGAAGGGCTGCCTGCAGGGCTTTATTGGCAATTGAGTCAGTCGGTATTCGACCCGGCTACTGAGACCGATGGTTGTATGAGGATATGTGGCACACCCTTAGAATCGGACTCGTTTGTACTGACCGTGAAGCTAAAAGCCACGGTGTTCGTCATTTCGCAGGAGTCATCGTTCCCCATGTCACTTTACATCGCGCCCAAAGTCAGCACGACCGATGGGTTTTCGATCACCAATCCGGTCGGTTGTGGTAGCACGACAGTGAGCGTTACGAACAACTTGCCCTCCAATGGCCTGGCGGGCTATTCTTATCTCTGGGATTTTGGCGATGGTTCCCCTACGACGACGGAAGAAAACCCGCTTCCGCATACCTATAGCCAACCAGGGGCGTATGAGCTTGCTTATCAAGCCATTATAGACACGGCGGGCTATGTTTTGGAGAGCATTCAGGTCAATGACATTGACTGCACCGACCCGCCGCTTTTTGGCAATCCAGACCTTTTTCTTGAAATTCGTAATCCCGACGGCAATATCGTCTTCAACTCATCACCCGCCATCAACAGCACTTCTTTGCCCCATATTTTCCCGGTCAATCTCCACCTTGGTCCGGGAAATTACCAACTGCAAGTCTGGGACGATGATTCGGGCATCAAAGGCTCCGACGACAATTGCGGCACGCTTTCGTTCAATATCCTGAGCGACGGGACGCTGGTGGCGGGCGGCCTCACGGTAGAGATGAACATCCTGCACCCGATTGATACCATCCTTTCGCGGGATACGGTGATCGTGTACCCACAGCCCGTGACGCCCATCGTGAGTGCACCCAATGGCTTGATAGCTTGTGGGGGCTCGACCGAAATCGTGTTGG
>JACMMM010000786.1 GCA_014379065.1 Saprospiraceae bacterium | reverse complement strand
TTTTGGAAAAATAATTAAGGACGGAGATCAGGGATTCATCCTGACGACGCTCTTTCAAGCGAGCTCAATTGGCTTAGTTTCAGGCTTGGATTCATTGGGTGATGTGCGTTGGACGCGAAAATACCAAGACCAATTAGGAGGTCATTTTAACACTTTGACTGCCTACAAAGACATCGGGCTTATCCTAACGGGTGATAACTATAATTTTGGGAGCCAATCTGCTTGGATTTTGAAAACTGACCGAAAGGGCAGGATTGGTGACTGCCCTAGTGAGTCATTCAATTTTACAGTGACCGATGTGGCCGATCCCGGTATCATACAGTCAATCATAATTGAGGTGCCGGCCCATTCATTAATACAGTCTTCTGTTACGGTGCATCCCTTTTCTATAACGTCCGACACCCTCTGCGCTTTTGCTTGTATAACGCCCAACGAAATCTGCAACAACAACCTTGATGACGACGAGGACGGACTGTTCGATTGCCTTGACCCTGAATGCTTGTGTGAAGAAAACCAATGCAAACCCAAAGAGGCCAATATCTGGTATTTTGGCAACCAAGCCGGGCTGGACTTCAGTTCCGAACCGCCTACTGTCCTGACCAATGGGAAGACGGATAATTTAGGCGTTTCTGCAACAATGAGCGATGAAAATGGAAATTTGATGTTTTATACCGACGGGAATACGGTGTACAACCGTTTTCATCAGCCTATGCCCAACGGTGACTTGCAAATTGGGAGCGATAATACCGCGCTTATAATACCGCACCCCACCAATACAAGCCTATACTATGTATTTCACTTGACTCCTGGAGCAGGCGTTTTTTATTCTTTGGTGGACATGAGTTTAGATGAGGGCCGGGGTGATGTGATTAGCACCCAAAAGAATGTCCTCCTTTTGTTTTTAGCTACGGGTATGTCGGCTGTAAAATCCTGTTCATTCAATGGATATTGGCTACTCTTGAGAGATCGCGGAAATCAAAGCGTTTTTTTTGCTTACCGCATAAATGAAAACGGGTTAGATGGACTCAATCCAGTCCAAAGCAACAGTGGGCAAATCGTGAACGATGTGTTTCAAATGAAAATCTCCCCGGATGGCAAACGAGTGGCTTGCACGGTGCAAAACAACTTCTTTCTGGGTGACTATAAGATCACGATCCACGACTTTGATCCTTACACAGGCGGGATGGTTTTCAATTCACAAATTTTAGAAGAATACATCACGCCCAATGGAGCTGTCGGGGTTGAATTTTCGCCCACTGGACGTTTCCTATATGTAACAGGATCCTTCGATGGATTGGATAAAGTGTTGCAATATGATTTGGAAGCTGGCGGAATAGATGCTATCCGAAATTCAAAAATTGTAGTAGCGGCCAAACAAAGTACTATCCTTGGCTATCCTCAATTGGGGCCTAATGGTAAAATTTACTTGTCATCAAGTGTCAATTTTGCGCCTGTATCTTTTCATCTTGACGTAATCCACCAACCAAACCTCTCCGGCCTAGCCTGCCAATACCAAGCAGCAAGTGTTTTCCTCCCTCCTTCAGGGAGCGTAGGGTATGGGCTCTGCAACTTTATTTCGTCCAACTTCAAAACGCCACACATCGCTTTCCCAAACAATGCACCCGACACCATTTGTGCCATAAATACGCCCATCAACTATCAAATCCCGAACGTCCAATGTGACGTGGACTCCATCAGCTGGCAAACCGAAAACCTGAGTGCCGAAATCCAGACCAACTACCAATACGCCACTATCCGCTACCTCAGTCCGGGCTCAGGCCGCCTCTTTGTCACTGCCTACACACCTTGCGGTACCGCTACCGATACCCTTAACGTGCTGGTGGTAGCCCCACTCAATAAAACGCTCAATCTTGGCCCCGATCTGACCGTGTGCGATAACGGCGTATTCTCTTTCAATGCCGGAAGTGGCTACACCCGCTACCAATGGAGCGATGGCACGGCCGATTCCACGACCACAACGCTCTTCCCCGGCAAATACTGGGTAAACGTCTGGGATCTTTGTGGCAACTTCCAAACCGACACCATCACCGTCAGCATTGCCCAAAATTCTGTCCTTGACCTTGGTGCCGACCTTCCGCAGCAATGCTCGGGCTTCTCGGTCCATTACCATCGCCCCGCGAATTTTGCAGATTGGAAATGGGCGCCCGCCGATTTTCTTTCTTGTGCGGATTGCCCCAACGTCACACTTTCGCCAAACACAAGCGCCTCTTGGGTTGTGGTGGCAAAAACCTCCGACGGCTGTATTTCCGTGGATACTCTGCGCGCCACCATTCGCGACACCCTGTTGTTCAGCCGCGACACTTCCGTGTGTGTCGGCCAACAGCTTGCCCTTTTTGGTGCCCATTTGCCCGCCGACACCACGGCAGAATTCTTCTTGCCGGCTCCGGGCCTTGGCTGCGACACCTTATTGACCATCAACGTTTTGGGCATTGAAAATGCCGCATCGGGCTTGAGCACCACCATTTGCCCCAATACCGTTTTTGACTTCAATGGCACTTTGCTCCCTGCCGATACCGTGGCAGTTTTTCACTTCCACAGTGCCTTGGCTTGCGATTCAACGGTTACCGTCACCGTCCATGCATACCCGGCTTTGAACCTCGTTTTGCCGATGGACACGACCATAAGCGTCGGTGCTTCGGTGCTGTTGGACGCAACGATAACCGGCACGGGACCGCTCGATTTTATGTGGTCGCCCGTGGACGCACTGAGTTGTACGGCATGTCCCGATCCGTTGGCTAATCCATTGGATACCATCACATATACCTTGGCGGTAACCGATGGAAATGGCTGCACCCTTCAAGAAAGTGTCACGGTCCGGGTCAACGAAGAATGCCGGGTGCGCATCCCAAATGCTTTCACGCCCAATGGTGATGGCTCAAATGATCTTTTCCGGCCCATCACCGACCCCTGTGTGCGCACGGTGCGGCTTTGGAAAATCCTGAACCGTTGGGGGGAATCCGTTTTTACCCAAATCAATTTTTCCGCCACCGATCCCGCACTAGGCTGGGACGGGAATTGGGAAGGAAAACCTCAGCCTTCAGATGTGCTGATTTGGGTGGCGGAGTTTGAATATTACGATGGGCGGCGGGAATCGCAAAAGGGAGAGGTGACACTGATTCGCTAGGAGAGGATGTTTTTTTTGACAGGATTTACAAGATAAACAGGATTTAATAGGGGTGTCGGCTTTGCCGACATTCGGTGTCACACATCCTGTTTATCCTGTAAATCCTGTCAAAATTAAACCTTTGTTGCACTTAGTCGAACTTTCGTCCAGTGAGCAGCATTGATTTGCTGACAAAAATGGTCATTCACTAAATGGATGTTTGAATGGAAGCACGTTGACGTTATATTTGAGTCAAATTTGCCAAACACATGAAACGCTACTACTACTATTTTATCCTTTTTTGTTTTTTTCAATCCATAAACGCCTATTCACAAAATCTTGACGCTCCTTGTGCCACGGATTATTGGCGTGAAAAAACCTTGCAAGACCCCACATTTTTCCAATTATATGAGGAATACGAACAAGGCATCCAGCAGGTTTTTCAACAGAAAAAACCGCCTTCTGGCCTGCTCGATAATGCAAAGGTATTGCCTACCGTCATACACATCATCCACAACGGTGGCATCGAAAACATCACGGACGCCCAAGCGCAACAAGCCATCACCTGGCTCAACCAGGCGCTCGCCAACCAAGGCAGTTTCAACCAAGGCAGCGGCGCGGACTGCGGCATCCAACTTTGCCTCGCCCAACGTACCCCCGATGGCCAGCCGACCAACGGCATCACGCGCAACCAAAGCCCGTTGACGGAAATGCTCATGGGAACCCAGGACATTCTCGTAAAAAACCTCAACAGATGGCAGCCCAAGGACTATGTGAACATCTGGCTCGTTCGCAGCATCTGTTCCAACGCAAATAGTTGTGGCGTGGTAGGCTATTCTTTCTTTCCATACACGCACGGCACCAACATTGACGGGATCGTAATGGAGGCTGGCTATGTAACCGATATCAACAAAATAACCGGCCTGGCACATGAATTGGGCCACTACTTAGGCCTTTACCATACGTTTGAGGGCGGTTGCACGAACAACAATTGCCTTACTCAGGGTGACCGCATTTGCGATACACCGCCAGATAAAAGTATCGCCTCCGTGCCATGCGACCAGACGGTAAGTACCTGCTCCACCGATACCCAATCAGGGCCGTTTACGACGGATCAACCGGACATGACCTGGAATTTTATGGATTATGGCATCATCGCCTGTTTCCATGACTTTACGCCCGACCAGGCAACGCGCATGAACGCGACGGTGGACGGCATTCGCAGCAGCCTTTTGGTCTCGAAGGGCTGTTTGCCGCCCTGTTCTACACCCACGGTAGCAGGATTCACGTCCAGCGCGACTACAATAGCACCCGGCGAAACCGTTAACTTCAGCAACAGCAGCCAAAACGCAAGCAGTTACGCTTGGACGCTGAACGGTACCTCGTTTGGAACCCAGCCAAATGCAGCGTACACCTTTACAAACCCGGGAACTTACACCATAGTCCTGACAGCTCAATCTGCCAACATTTCCCTTTGCGATCAGGATACTGCAACTGTTGTTATTCAGGTGATTTGCGACTTGACAGCCTCGTTTAGCGTGAGCAATCTTTATCCTGAATTGAACGAGCCTATTACGCTGACCAATACGAGTCAAAACGCTACCCAAACGGAGTGGTTTGTGAATGGCGTAAGCCAGGGAAGTACGCTTGCCTCAATCTCCTTTAGCAATGCCGGCACGCAGGAGATAAAGTTAGTGACGCACAATGGCTTATGTCAGGCGACTTCGACCATAGAAGTGGTAGTGAAGCCATTTTGCGAAGAGGACAACCGGCTTTTTCAAATGTCGTACGATGAGTCGTCGCCCTCTTTACTCGAAGGTAAAGACGTGGCAGTTTTGGAGGACGGTAATCTGGTGTATCTATTTATTACTCAGGATTTAACTGGATTTGATAATGTCAAATTAGTCAAAATGACCCCAACAGGACAGCAATTATGGGCTAAAAGTGTAGGAGACAATACCATGAATTATGGATCTATAGGAGGCTTGGTTGCAACCAGCGACGGGGGATTTGCAATTTTTTATGGTAACAGTTTTATTGATGATGCCAATATTGGAAAATTTTCCAGTAATGGAGATCTGCTTTGGTTGCATCATTTTACGGACGAAGTGAATTTGCTGGACATTGTTTCCACACCCGATGGTAAAATAACGGCTTGCGGTTATGGATATGGTCAAACTAAACCCGGGCCTATATTTGTTCAATTTGATGCAAGCGGTACACTTCAATGGACCAAAGCGTATATGGATGAAGGATCGGATATAGCAGTTTCGATTATAGGTTTACCTGATGGTGGCTTTGTATCGACTGGGGGAGATGGCTATTTATTTCGGTTATCAACGGATGGAAATTTGATCTGGCATAAACGTATTCCGGGATTCGTTTTAGCCGATATTGTAGCCTTGGAAACAGGCGAGCTGGTTGCTTGCGGCTCCGATGACTCCTCTTCAAAAGGTATATGGGCAAAACTATCGGCCGATGGTGTGCCGCTCTTAGTCAAACAGTATACATCCTCCTATATCGGTTCAATTTTCACAAAAATTGTCAGGGATGAAGCACAAGGATTTGTAGTGACAGCTAAACCAGCGCTCAATAAACTAAATGCGATGGGACTAGATTCATTGGGCAATATTGTTTGGACAAGAGGTTATCCTGCTTTGCAATCAAGTTCCATTACCATTAATGCCTTGACAAAATTCAAAGACAACGGTTATATTTTTATTGGTAAAATGAGTAGCGTCCCCGCCATTTCAAGCGTTTGGATTGCAAAAGTAGACAAAAAAGGACGGATTGGTGATTGCCCAACCGGAATGCCAGGTTTTGCGATGAGTGATTTCTGGGAGTATACAACCCTACCGTCAAACATCTCCGAAGCCCCACCCCATCAACTTGAACCGGCTTCTGCTGTTGTCCAGCCTTGGCCCGTCACGCCCGACACCCTCTGCTCATTTGGGTGCATAACGCCCAACGAAATCTGCAACAACAACCTTGATGATGACGGAGATGGCTTGTTCGATTGTCTCGACTCTGAATGCGTCTGTGAGGAAAACCGGTGCAAGCCCAATGAGGCCAATATCTGGTACTTTGGCCAACATGCCGGGCTGGATTTCAGTTCAGAACCGCCCACTATCCTGACTGATGGGAAGACGGAAAATTTAGGTATTTCTGCAACCATGAGTGATGCGAATGGGAATCTGATGTTTTATGCTGACGGGAATACAGTTTACAATCGGTTTAACCACCCTATGCCTAATGGTGACTTGCAACTTGGGGGCAATGCATCCGTGCTTATCATCCCGCATCCTGGAAATGCCAATTTTTACTATGTATTTCATTCAACGGCTAACGAATATATTTTTTATTCCCTGGTAGACATGACTTTGGATGAAGGCAGGGGCGATGTAGTCCAATCCTTCAAAAAAATTACCCTGACGATAATGGCTTCTGGTATGTCAGCCGTAAAGTCCTGTGCATTCAAAGGATATTGGTTGCTTATTCGGAAGCGTGGGAATTTTAGCGAATTTTGGGCTTACCGCGTGGATGAAAATGGCATAAACAATCTTAATCCGGTTCAAAGCAGTACTGGGCAATCAATAGCGCATGTTGACCAATTAAAAATCTCGCCCGATGGAAAACTTGTTGCCTGTGCCGTAAAAAATCAATTCCCGAACAAATATTCGCTCACGCTCCACAGTTTTGATGCTTATACAAGCGGTGAGGTTCTTGGCCCCTTGGAGTATTTAGAAGAAT
>JACMMM010000785.1 GCA_014379065.1 Saprospiraceae bacterium | reverse complement strand
TGCTGCCCGCCGTGCTCCACGCACTGCAGAACTTTGCGGCTGCACTCGGCACGACATAGGCCGAACCGGTGAAGGCGTAAGTAGTTACTATATTCAAGACCGTCGAGGTGGTTTGTTTGCTTTCTATCCAGTGTTTTCCGAAAGCGAGGGTGCAGTTCTTGGAACCTTTCAGCACAATGTCAATCACGGTGTCAAAGGCATTGGCCGACAATCTTTCGGTAGGCGAAATGAAATTCCCCGCGGCATTGTTCAGCAAGACGTCGACTTTTCCGTAGGTTTTCAAGACTTGCTGCAGCATCGCTTCCACCTGGTCGTAATGGCGCACGTCGCATTGCACCGCCAGGCAGGTTCCGCCCGTGTCGGTTTCGAGTTCCTTGGCCGTGGTTTGGAGTTTTTCCAGGTCACGCGAACTGATGGCGACTTTCGCGCCCAGTTCCATAAAATAGCGGGTCATAGCTTTGCCCAATCCGCTTCCGCCGCCGGTTACCACAATCACTTTGCCTTTTAGGGCGTCATCGCGAAGCATTTTTGCCGAGAAATCCATAGTCTTGTTTTTTTAATGTAGGTAAATATAAGAAAAAAAGTTGGTAGGCGTGCATAGTAAAAATGGGGGGTGTTTTTTAAAATAATGGAAATATGAGGACAATGGTGGTGGGTTCAACAGATTGCCGCGCTGCACTGCGTTTCGCTCGCAATGACATTAAACAGTACACAATCGCTTGGCCGCTTCCTCCAGCGTGGCGTTGTCTTTTGCAAAGCAAAACCGGACCAGTTTCCGGTCTTTGCCGTCGGCATAAAAAGTGGAGACGGGAATGGCTGCCACTCCATAATCCGTAATCAATCGCTCGCAAAAAGCAACGTCATCCCCGTCAGTACCGATAGCCATCGGGATGGAGGCATAGGAAGCCACCTGGAAATAGGTTCCTTCGCAAGGCATCAATTCAAAACGGCTGTCTTGGAGCAATTTCCTGAAATAATCCCTTTTTTCTTGATAGAATGTGCCGAGTTCGTCCACGGAAACCAAATCCAAGTACTCGCAAATGGCAATTTGGGAAATGCTGTTGACGCAGAAAACCAAGAACTGGTGTACTTTTTTGATTTCTTTCATCAAGTTTTCGGGAGCCACGAGATAGCCCACTTTCCAGCCCGTGACATGAAACGATTTGCCAAATGAGGATACCACCACGCTGCGATCGAATAGCTTTGGACGGGAATGTACCGAAATATGTTGCTGTTCAAAAGTGATGTATTCGTAGACTTCATCCGAGAGCAAAATCACGTCGGGATGTTTGTCCAGAATCTTTTCCAATGCCTCAAAATCCTTTTCTTTCCATATTTTCCCTGTTGGATTATGGGGATTGTTGATGACGATCATTTTTGTTTTGGAAGAAAAAGCTTTTTCTATACGCTCCCAATTAGGCGTAAAATTGTCATTCAAATCGACTCGAACCGTTTTCGCGTTGCACAACAAAACGGGAGCCTCATAAGAATCGTAGCTTGGGTCGAGAATTACAACTTCATCATGCGGGTGTACCAAAGCCTGAATGGCGGTGAAAATGCCTTGGGTGGCTCCGGCAGTTATTAGCAGTTCCGTTTCGGGATGCACGATTCGGTTGTAGGATTTTTGGACAAGTTGTGCGGTTTTCAACAATAAAGGGGGATAGCCCGACATGGGAAGGTATTGATGCACTTCTTCTTTGGACAGTCGGGCAACGATATCGGTTAGTCTTTCATCAACGGCGAAGTTGGGGAAACCCTGCGAAAGGTTGATGGCGTTATGTTCGGATGCCATTTTGGACATCACCGTAAAGATACTTGTGACAATATTGGGAAGTTTGGACATACTTTTTGTTTAGGTATTAAAAGTAAGCAAATGGGTTTGGTTTACAAAATAAAAAGCAGCTCAATTGAAGTGCTTTTATATTGGAATTATCATGTTTAAATTTATTTTAAACCTGGCCCGTTTTAAAAACGGGCCAGGTTTGAGATTACTCTGCCATTAGTATCTCCAGGATACTTATCGCGGCCTCGCTGATCTTGGTTCCAGGCCCAAAAACGGCAACTGCTCCCGCGTCAAACAAGAACCGGTAATCCTGGGCAGGAATCACGCCGCCCACGATGACCATAATGTCTTCGCGTCCGTATTTCTTGAGTTCCTCGATGACTTGCGGCACCAAGGTTTTGTGTCCCGCGGCGAGCGAGGAAACTCCAAGGATGTGGACGTCGTTTTCCACGGCTTGTTTGGCGGCTTCTGCAGGTGTCTGGAAAAGCGGGCCTATATCCACGTCAAAACCCAGGTCGGCATAACCGGTAGCCACCACTTTGGCGCCGCGATCGTGTCCGTCTTGTCCCATTTTGGCAATCATGATTCTGGGGCGGCGGCCTTCTTTTTTGGCAAATTCGTCGGCCAGTTGTTTTGCTTTCTCGAAGCTTTTGTCGTCTTTAATTTCTTTGCTATACACGCCACCAAAGGATTTAATTTGTGCTTTATATCTTCCGAAAACGGTTTCCAGAGCAGCACTGATTTCGCCCAGGGTAGCCCTGTTTCTAGCGGCTTCAATGGCTAATTCCAGCAGGTTTCCTTCTCCGCTTTGGGCACAAAGGGTTAGTTTTTCGAGTGAATGTTGTACTTTTTGGGTATTTCGGTTGGCCTTGATTTGCCCCAATTGTTCGATTTGTTGCCTGCGCACCATTTGGTTGTCGACATCGAGAATTTGCAGGGGGTCTTCTTTTTCCAATCGGTATTTGTTGACGCCAACAATGATGTCTTGGTTGCTGTCGATCCGCGCCTGCTTTCTGGTCGCGGCTTCTTCGATGCGCAACTTGGGGATTCCGGATTCAATGGCCTTGGTCATTCCGCCCAGTTCTTCGACTTCTTCGATGAGTTTCCAGGCGTTTTGGGCAATTTCATTGGTGAGGTTTTCGACGTAAAAACTCCCGCCCCAAGGATCGACGGTTTTGGTGATTTTGGTTTCTTCCTGCAAATAGATTTGGGTGTTTCTGGCAATCCTGGCCGAGAAGTCGGTGGGCAAGGCAATGGCTTCATCGAGGGCATTGGTATGCAGGGATTGTGTTCCTCCAAACGCGGCAGCAGCCGCTTCAATGCACGTTCGCGCCACGTTGTTGAAAGGATCCTGCATGGTCAAGCTCCAACCCGAGGTTTGGCAATGGGTTCTCAAGGCCAATGATTTATCGTCTTTTGGGTTGAATTGTTTCACCAGTTTTGCCCAAATCATTCTTCC
>JACMMM010000784.1 GCA_014379065.1 Saprospiraceae bacterium | reverse complement strand
TGCCCCAATCGTGTTCGATTTTGCAAAAGAAAGGCAGCTCCGTCGCCGACCATTTGGGCAATAAAACAAGGGACGGGAGCGTGGCCGGTTTTTGAGGCTGAATGGGCATAGCCATTTCGAAAAAAAGAGGCCGGGAATGGGTTGGAGATGCTTTTGCAAAAACCGCAGCACGCAATGCTGCCAAATTTTTCCCTTCAGAAAACCCGCAAACTTGTGCCGAAAGCACAACAGGGAGCGCGATGAATAGTAGTATGAGGAGGCGATAATTCATTTTCGGTACAAAAATACGTTTTGTTTTTGGGTTGTTGGAAACCTGACTTTTAGAAAAAACAGGCTTAGGCTTTACATTAAACGAAGGTAGGTTTGTGGAAACAAAATCCAGTTCGTTATGAAAAAATCAGCCTTCATTTTTGCCTTAATGCTTGGGCATCTAACGGTTTCAGCCCAAGTAGTTTGGAACAAAAAATTGCCTATTCCTAACAATTTCTCCTCATCCTTACCAAGCCACAGCAGCCTCATGGAGGGCAATTTTTTAATTGCATCCGGAGGGGAGTTTATGGAATTAGACTGGCAAGGAACTATAAGCGGATACAGTAACAATTCGGTGTCCAGTTTATTCTTGAGCAGTTATCTGCAAAAGCGCTCCAATCCTGTTTCCTGCAAGCCTTACTTTTTGATGGGATGGCGCTATTACCCCAACTTTACTTATAATTTGGCCTACTTTAAACCCGATGAACCTGATTGGCAATCAATTTTAACTTTTGGTAACGGGGAATTAGGAGCAATCAATGCTCGCGGCCCGGCAATTTTGGAATTAAACGACACAAGTTTAATGGTCTTTACCAAATCTTTTGTCCACAAAATCGCATGTCCCGGAGAAACGTTATGGATTGAATGGAGCAAACCCATTGTCCTTATGCCAGCTAGTTTGCCCAATGCTGCTGTTGCGCAGGGAGAAAATACCATTTTCGTTACCTCTAAAGGAGAAATTTCGGCAGTGAACAATGCAGGTTTTCAAATTTGGATCAAAACCTACAATGCCTACATTTTCAGGGAGATTGCCCTTGTCAGCGATGGTCTTATGGTCTGCGGTACTGATACAAACGGAAATGCAGCTTTGGTAAAGCTGTCCTTCAACGGGGATTTAATTTGGGAAAAGGCTTACCCGGAGGATGTTGAGTTCAATGCTTTGACTCCTACCATTGATGGGAACATTGCCGTAACAGGAAGTGCGGTCGAAGGGAAAATACCCCTGCTGAAAGTAAGCTCAACAGGTGATGTAATTTGGCGAAAAACTTACCAAAAGGGTATTGGGTTAACGATATTGGCTACACCCGACGCTGGTTATTTCTTAACCGCCGGAAGCAATCAAAGTGATTTTTACGCCATAAAAACGAACGCGGAAGGAGAAACACCGGAAGTTGATAACCTTGAATTATTCAGAAATAGAAACCTGAACAATGGCGGGTTTTCGCTGACCCAACTTCCATCCTCCAGTTTGTTTTACAATTTTCTTGAACCAAACCCAAGCTTCCAAATCCCGGCTGATAGTGCTACTACAACCCTAATAAGTCATAGTCCTTGGTTAGCAGGAAAAGATATAACGGGGAATTTACAAGTAAGCGCAAGCACCTTTGGGGGGACATTCGACAATGATTATCGTGTGGGTATCGGTTCCAGCCCGGCATCCGATTTCAACCGCTTGTGGTCGGTTACCCGTGAGGAAATATCAGTTGTTCGACGCGATTTTGGAGAGGATGGGGTTTTGGATTCCCCTCCGCCATTTGACTTATTAACCTGGCCTGCAAAAGGCAATCCGCACTTCCGCCAAAACCTGGATTTCACTTGTGTAAGTACAAATCCCGACAGCCTTCCTGCACCATTTATTGACATCAACAGTGACGGAGTCTACAATGTGTTTGAGGGCGATTACCCACAAATCAAAGGTGACAGGATGCTATGGTGGGCCATCACAGACTACGCAGCGCACAATCAGTCTCAAAGCCAGCCGCTCGGCGTGGATATTTTGATCTCGGCATTCGCTTATGATTGTCCACAAAACGGAAGTGTCCAACAGTCCGTTTTTGCTGAATATCAAGTTATAAACCGATCCGGGCAAACCTATACTGATACCTATCTAGGGTTTTACAGTGACCCAGACCTCGGCTGCGACGAAGATGATAATTTAGGTACCATACCTCAAACCAACAGTTATTATGTGTATAACCAAGACGCTATAGACGGCAACCCCGGCACATCTTGCCCGAGCGGTGCACCAACTTTTGGAGAGCATATTCCGATCGAAACAATCACCCTGTTAAATCACTCGCTGGATCATGCCATGTACTATAACCGGGGAGGCGGGGGCCAAGGCGACCCCGGTGCTCCCAACGAATTTTACAGCTATCTTCAGTCTCACTGGGCCGATGGTACACCACTTACGGTTGGAGGTTCTGGGTACAATCCCGGCAATCCGACCCCGACGCCCACCAACTTTGTATTTCCAGACAACCCCAGCGACCCACAAGGATGGTCCATGTGTACTGCCAATCTTCCCCTAGCCGACCGCCGTATGCTGAATTCCCATGGTCCTTTCACTTTCGCAGCAGGTGACACGTTCACCATGAGAATGGCTTTCACGTTCCATCCCGACATCCCGCATCCATGCCCAGATGTGGCCGGAATGGTACAACCCACCCTACTCCAAATCCAGGCGTGGTACGATGATGGCACGCTCGACGCGCATCTTGACCTCGGCGGAGTATTGGCACTCGCACCGGGTCAGTCGCTCGTACTCGATGCCACACAGCCTAATCCCGCTACCACTTATTCTTGGTCAACAGGCCAAAGCACACCCAGCATTATCGTGAACCATACGGGCGAGTACACCGTCACGGTCGCGCCTGCGTCCGGTTGCGCCTATTCCGAAACAGTATTGGTAAAATCCGCTTCTGGCACTTCCAGCCCTACCCTACCCACTTGGCAACTGCAGCCCAACCCGGCATCCGATGCGCTAAAAATTATTTTTGAAAGTGCTGAAATGCCCACTACCGCCTTGCTGCGCAATGCACAAGGGCAGACCGTGGCCACTAAAAACAGTACAGGAAATGTGGTGGAAATATCCGTGGCAAGCTTGCCCGCTGGCCTCTATTGGGCTGAATTGTGGCGTGAAAGGCAGTTTTTGGGGAACCGGAAAGTGGTGGTGGCGAGGTGATTCTGGGCATGACATGTTTGGATTGACAAATATTACCTGCTACTTTCGTGCAAACAAAATCCATTTAAACATGAAAAAAACTGCCTTCTTTCTAGCCTTCACCATGGGGGTCATTTCCGTTTCCGCTCAAACCATTTGGAACAAAAAATTGCCCATTACTAGTACATTTAATGCGTTTTCTGAACTCACTTTTGTAGAAGATTCCTATTGGGTCAATTCAGACCAAGGACTATTTCAAATTAGTGAAACGGGCGATATTTTAGGGAAAACAAATGCCACAGGATTTGCAGGATTTTGGGTTTGGGCGGCTAAATTTACGAGCCAAAGCACCAACCATCCTTATTTGCTGCTGTCTCGCTTGACCGTAATTTCCCAAGGCAATTATAAAATTGCACACTTCCAACCTGGATTAGGGATTGTGAACCAAGTTGAATTTGCGGATTCGCTTTTTTCCGCTTCCCAAAGTAAAGGGCATGTGTTTGTCTCCACCAACGACAGTACTTTACTTGTTTTTGGACATAAATACATCCGGAAAATACAGCACCGTGAGGATGGGGCAATCTTAGAAGCCTGGAGTAAACTCATGCCCTTCAGATCTATTGGGGCAGTATGGACAGGCAGCCAGGCTGTTTTTTGCGACCCATTTGGCAATTTCAAAGCCATTGATGCAAGTGGAAATTTGCTCTGGGAAAAAACACACGCTTTTACCACGAAGTCTATAAAACTCGCCTCTGGCGGCATCATCGGCTGTGGGAACACAACGGCTGGTGATGGCATAGTTTTTAGATTAGACTTCAACGGCAACCTGCTATGGAGCAAAATGCTCCCAGAGAAGAAGGTTAACGACCTTGCCGGTTTGACAGATGGCAGCATCATGTTTACAGGAGAAACAGACTCAGTATCTTGGTTCGCCATAAAGACCAATGCGATCGGCAACTTTATTTGGGCGCATACTTATGAATCGGGGAAGGGATGGGAAATAGAACAATCTTCTGACGGTGGTGCGGTAGTCCTTTGGCATGCTGCGACTGGCTCGTACCGATTGCGAGTGGCCAAAATAGACGCCTTGGGCAACACCGTGCCCGTGGAGACCGAGCGAAGCCAAGTAGAAGAAAGAACCTTGTACACATCTGGCGCAAAATCAACACAGTATCCTCTGGAAGGCTTATTTTTTGATGGTGCTAATTCAAGATTGATTGTGCCAGCCAATGGCACTGCATCGCCGATTTTTACACACAGTCCCTGGATAGCTGGCAAGGATGCCGCAGGTAGCTTACATATTGCGGCCACTACCTACGATAACATCCCAGCAGACTTTCGTGCTGGCCTTGCCTCAAGCCCTGCAAAGGATTTTGAGCGTGTGTGGGCTGTCTCACGGGAAGAAATCGCGCAAATTCGGCGAGATTTTGGAGAAGACGGCGATTTGGATGCACCGCCGCCTTTTGATCTGTTGAGTTGGCCTGCAAAGGGCAATCCGCACTTTCGCCAGAATCTGGATTTCTCTCTAGTTACTACAAACCCGGACAGCCTTCCCGCGCCATTCGTAGACCACAATGGGGATGGAACTTACAATGTGTTCGATGGAGATTACCCGCGACTGTTGGGCGACCGGATGCTTTGGTGGGCACGGACTGATCAAACAACCCATGAAGAAACAGACGGACAGCCTCTTGGGGTAGATGTTTTTTTCACGCTCTACGGTTATGACTGCCCTCAAAATGGAGGCATCTCGCAATCCGTATTTGCTGATTATCAAATAATTAACCGCTCCGGGGAAGATTATTCCAATGCGTACATGGGCTTTTTTACAGACTTTGACCTGGGCTGTTATGACGATGATTATTTAGGCTCAATGCCTGACGCGAACAGTTATTATGTGTACAATCAGGATGCCGTGGATGGCCAACCTGGTTCGACTTGTGCCGGAGGTACAGCAACATACGGTGAGCAGGTTCCCATAGAAACTGTCACGATGCTGAACCGATCTTTGGACCATTCCATTTATTTTAGTCGAGGAGGAACGGGAGGCCCTCCTGCCACCACAGACCCAACATCTCCCCATGACTATTACAATTATCTACAATCAATCTGGCGCGACGACGCACCTTTGACCATTGGAGGAAGTGGCTATAACCCTTCAAATCCGGGTGCAGTTCAGACCAATTTTGCTTTCTTCGACAACCCAAGCGATTCGCAAGGCTGGTCCATGTGCACACAGAATTTGCCAAATGCCGACCAACGCATGGTCAGCTCCCACGGCCCTTTCCCCTTTGTAACAGGCGACACCTTCTCAGTGCGTTTAGCCTTTAGCTTCCATCCTAATATTCCACACCCCTGTCCTGATGTAGTCGGTTTGGTGAAGCCCACCATTCTCCAGATCCAGCAATGGCATGATGATGGCACGCTTGACGCTCACCTTGATCTGGGCGGCGTACTGACGCTTGCGCCCGGGCAGTCGCTTCTACTCAATGCTACACAATCCAACCCCAGCACCACTTATTCTTGGTCAACAGGCCAAAGCACACCCAGCATTATGGTGAACCAAACGGGCGAGTACACCGTCACGGTCACTCCTGCGTCTGGTTGCGCCTATTCTGAAACGGTACTGGTGAAATCGGCTTCTGGCACGAGCAATCCTACCCTACCCTCTTGGCAATTGCAGCCCAACCCGACAAATGATGTGTTGAAGATTATTTTTGAGGGCTCAGAAACATCTGTTACCGCCCTGTTGCGCAATGCACAAGGGCAAATGGTGGCCATTAAAAACAACTCTGGAAATGTTGTGGAAATATCCGTGGCAAACTTGCCCACAGGTCTTTACTGGGCTGAACTGTGGCGCGAAGGGGCGTTTTTGGGAGGTAGGAAAGTAGTTGTGGCAAGATAAAAGTTGAGGAGCTTGAGAATGTTGAGAGGTTGAGGGCGTTGAGACAGCATGAGTGCTCGTCCCAACGCCCTCAACATCTCAACATTCTAAACCTCCTCAACTTTTT
>JACMMM010000783.1 GCA_014379065.1 Saprospiraceae bacterium | reverse complement strand
GCGTCCCTGACTACCGACAGGCAGGCTCGCCAACATCGGCCGGAATATTGCAATTTATTTCAAAAATTGTGTAATAGGCTTGTTATTAAAGACCTTGACCTTTGTGCTGTTGTGGAAAATCATTCACAATGGAGTATTCAAACTAAAAAAATGTTTCATAAAAAGGTCAACTCATTTTTCATTTATTCTGCTTTTTTGTTACTTTTCTTCCAATTTTTCACCTCAATCTCGGCGCAAAGTATATTTGATAATCCCATTACGGGTACGAATCCGAATCTTTCAAATCCTTATACCACAGGGCAGAACGTAAATGCAAACATCACAGTTTCTGGCATTGGAAGAGGCCCCGGAATCAATGGGCGCAATGCAAATGATCGGTACGATGCTGATAGCTGGTCCAGCTCAATTTCGATTGACTTGAACGATTATTTTTATTTCACCCTGACTCCTGTAGCCGGACATAAAATAAATTTTATCAGCTTTGTTTATACCGGGGGAGCAACCGTACAAGGGCCAAATATGTTTGCATTCAGGTCAAGTGTTGACGGTTATACGACAAACATTGGCGCACCCAATACAGCTGGAACAGTTATATCTCTTTCTGCTCCTTCATTTCAAAATATTAAGTCGTCCATCACATTTCGATTTTATGGATGGAATTCGAGTAATAGTGGCGGCAAATACAGTATTAATAGTTTCACTTTCAATGGCGCTGCGGCCCTTCCAATTGAGCTTATATCCTTTAGAGGGCATATTGAAGGAACTGCCACGAAACTCAATTGGGTCACCGCAACTGAATACAACAACGCATACTTCTCGATCGAACGCAGTTCAAACGGGCGCGACTTCACCGGAATAGCTGAATTAGAAGGCGGGGGAACTTCCTTCGTTCCAAAGGAGTATTTATTTTCCGACGACAATCCTCTGCAAGGCAAAAACTACTACCGCCTCCGTCAGGTTGATTTTGACGGAAAATTCTCATACAGCTCCATTGTGACAGTCTCTTTTGGCAAAGCAAAAGAGATGCTGCTGATCCACCATCCTACTACCGACAATCTACATATCCTTTTGGAAAAACCAGCCCAGGAGGATGCCTCATGGCATGTGTTCGACATGAGCGGACGGTTGATGTTTTCCGGGAAAATGCCTACGGAATCAACAGAATACTTGCTCAATATCCCCGAACTTTCCGCAGGCGCGTACGTCCTTAGGCTCAGCGATGGGCAAGAAGTGATGGTGGAACAGTTTATAAAATACTGAGATGACTTGCTCTGCTGAAGGGCAAAAATAGAAAACTAATCATAAAGCCCGCTTCGCCAAACAGGCGGAGCGGGCTTCATTATTTTATTTGTTGGGAAATAACACTAGCCCTCCAATAATCGCGCTACAAATCACCCCTTTCAAAAAATCAAGTCCAACGTCCATGTCCAAAATCCAACTTCCCTACCCCCTCATCACCCGCGCCATCACCGCCCCAATCTGCGCAGGCGACTCCACCACATGAATCCCATTTTCCGCTAAGATGCGCATTTTGGCAGCGGCTGTGTCGTCAGCGCGGGGGTTCGGTGCGGGGCAAAAATAGGAAAGGTAAATGGAAAGCCCGTTTTGCTCGCTTAGGTAAGTGGAGCGTTTCATCTTCGCTCCATTGGAAATGTTCATTCCATTTGTCGAGACGAGGGTGATATAGTCGCGCAGGTTGCTTTGTCAGGGGATCGAAATGCTGTGTTTTAACGTGTTTGTGCCCATTGCAGCCACCGTCAGCCCAAGCTAGGTTTTCTGGGTCAGAAGTGCCGCCCAAGCTTAAAGGGAGTATGTGTTCAAAATGAAATGTATCCGGAGAAAACCCGAATGGGACAAGGCAATATTCGCAGTTACCCCTTCCCGGCGTTTGACCAATTCCTGAATGGCAGATGAAATATTCGATTTAGGCACGGCCAGGAGGGTAGAGTCCCAGTTCTTCCATCAAAGCTGACAATGAGATACGCCTGAGTTGTGACAATTCTATAAGCAACCCAACTCTTACGTTGCGAAGTTCTTCTTCTTCTGACACCAATTGGAGAAATTCCTGACGCTCTGATTCGCCAATCGTTTCGTCATCCAATTTTTCAGCAAGTTCCAAATAACGCTCCCACTTGTCTTTTGGCAAGACAGTTTGGTTTATCAGCCGCAGCAACTCCCGTTGCCGATATGTTGCATTTTTCGACTTCCTTCGGGTAATAATACTGTTTAACTCTCGCACGAACAGTTCCAATTCGTCGGTCTTGATATTGTCTGCTATTGACAAAAACACCTTGGTGTCAATCACAGCTTGGGCTTGAACTTTGGACATAAACTTGATGCTTTTGCTTACAAAGTTAGCGAACTATTTCGAAACTACCCCCGCATCACCCTCGCCATCACCGCCCCAATCTGCGCAGGCGACTCCACCACGTGAATCCCATTCTCGGCCAAAATGCGCATCTTGGCAGCGGCTGTGTCATCAGCGCCGCCGACAATGGCCCCGGCATGGCCCATCTTGCGGCCTTTTGGAGCAGTTTGGCCAGCGATGAATCCAACTACTGGCTTCTTATTTCCGTTGGCGCGAATCCAGCGGGCTGCTTCGGCTTCGAGTCCACCTCCGATTTCGCCGATCATCACAATCCCTTCGGTTTCAGGGTCTTGCATGAAAAGTTCGATGGCCTCGCGGGTCGTGGTGCCAATAATCGGGTCGCCCCCGATACCGATGGCCGTGGTGATACCCAGACCTGCTTTGGCAATTTGATCGGCGGCTTCGTAGGTAAGTGTACCAGATTTAGAGACCAATCCGATCGGGCCGCGCTTGAACACGAAGCCTGGCATGATGCCTACTTTGGCTTCGTCGGGCGTGATGATGCCCGGGCAGTTTGGGCCAATAAGCCGCACACCTTTATCGGAGATATAGGCCTTGGCGCGTACCATATCTTGTATGGGTATTCCTTCCGTGATGGCTACGATGACTTTTATGCCCGACATAGCGGCCTCGATGATTGCATCTGCGGCAAAGCCCGGAGGTACGAAGATGATGCTCGTATCAGCGCCTGCTTGACGCACCGCATCTTCCACGGTATTAAAAACAGGGCGTTCGAGGTGTGTTTGGCCGCCTTTCCCCGGGGTCACGCCGCCTACCACATTGGTGCCGTATGCGATCATTTGCTCTGCATGAAACGTGCCTTCTTTTCCGGTGAAGCCCTGTACGATGATTCTGGAGTTTTTATTGACTAATATTGACATTGTATGATTGTTTAGGGTTGAGGATTTATGGTTTAGGCAGACGTACTAAACTGTCTCAACCCTAAACTCTAAACCCTAACCTCTATTTCTCTTGTTGTATAATAAACACGTCTTCGTCGGCGCGTTTCATGTAGTAGTGTTCGCGGGCAAACTTTTCTTTGGTCAATTCAAAATCTTCGGCTTCTTCCCGCGCTTCCTTGATTTTATCTTGGTAAAAAGTGCGGTCAGCATCCAATTGCTTTTGTGCCCGCCAAAGTTTCCACTGTGTCCACAAGCTATGCCTGTCCAGAAATACCATGATAAACAAAAACACCACCAGCGTGAGGTAGTAGCGGTTTTGCAAAGGAGCTGGCAAGCGATTCCAAATGGCCTGCCACGGGGTGGAAGAGAGCGCCATGAATACTTCGTTTGGTGATAGTAGCCCGGAACTCCGTTCCGGGTCGTCCCGGAACGGAGTTCCGGGCTACATTTTCGGCCCAAAAGTAGCACTTCCCGT
>JACMMM010000782.1 GCA_014379065.1 Saprospiraceae bacterium | reverse complement strand
TTCTGTGCGTCAGCAGCGGATGCTTTGGCCTCGTCTTCAAACTTCTGTGCGTCAGCAGCGGATGCTTTGGCCTCGTCTTCAAACTTCTGTGCGTCAGCAGCGGATGCTTTGGCCTCGTCTTCGAACTTCTGTGCGTCAGCAGCGGATGCTTTGGCTTCTTCTTCAAACTTCTGTGCGTCGGCAGCGGATGCTTTGGCCTCGTCTTCAAATTTCTGTGCGTCAGCAGCAGATCCTTTGGCTTCGTCTTCAAACTTCTGTGCGTCGGCAGCAGATCCTTTGGCTTCATCTTCAAACTTCTGTGCGTCGACTGCAGATCCTTTGGCTTCATCTTCGAACTTCTGTGCGTCAGCAGCGGATGCTTTGGCTTCGTCCTCGAACTTCTGTGCGTCGGCAGCGGATGCCTTTGCTTCGTCCTCGAATTTCTGTGCGTCGGCGGCAGAAGATTTCGCATCGTCCTCGAATTTCTGTGCGTCCGTGGCAGAGGATTTGGCGGCTTCCATGGATGCAGCAGCTTCTTTTTCATGCGCCTGAGATGCCTCTAAGGCCACAAGGGCCTCTTTCTCATGGGAATGTGTGGCTTCAAGTGCTGTATTAGCCTCTTTTTCATGAGCGTGTGTAGCCTCCATGGCTGCATTGGCTTCTTTCTCGTGCGCTTGTGCAGCCTCCACGGCAACTGTGGCATCCTTCTCATGTGTTTGTGTCAGTGCAAGCGATTCATTGGCTTGTTTTTCCAGGTCTTGCACATGACTGTGCGCCTCTTGTACCTGTTTTTCGCCCTCCTGAACGTGTACGAGCACTTCTGTCACTTGTTTTTCTAATTCCTGGCCTTGTGCAAGAAGATCTGCCACTTGTTTTTCGGTTTCTGCGGCGGCAGAAACGATGGCGCTGATTTCTTTCTCCTGCGTCTGGATCATAGAGAGTGTGTTGCCGCACTCCTGCTCGTGCTCGTGCATTTGAGCGGCGAGTTTGCTGCTTTCTTGTTCGTGTTCCGTAACGGTTTTGACAACTCCTTCAGCGGCAGTCTCGTGATCCTTTGCGCGGCTGGCGGCTTCGCCGATTTCTTTCTCCACATCTTGTATATTAGCGTGCAGGTTCTCGATCTGGTTGCCATGCGCCTGTGCCATTTCAGCAACCTTGGCAGCCTGTGTTTCGTTCCCATGAATAGATTGCACCATTTCGCTGGCCTGATGATCGAACTGCGTAATTTGCTGGTGCAGTTCGATAGATTGTTGTTTAAGGCCAGTGATTTCGACGAGCATTTGGTCGCCGGTGTGCTTGTCCTGCTCCATCTCTTGCACGAAGCCGTGGCCGCGCTGCTTCTCTTCTTCTATGGTGTGAAGCAGGTCTTTGGCCTGATTTTCAAATTGTTGGATATGTTCCATCGCTTGCTCCGATTGGTGCTGCAAGTCTTGGATCGTTTTGAAGCCGGACTGAATTTCGTTCATAAAATCGCGCGTCATGGCGAGCATTTTCTGCATTTCTGCCTCGGAACCATGCATATTGCCCAAGAGGTTTTTAGATTCCTCCAAATGGTTATGCATCTGATCCGAGATGGCTGCCGCTTTGTCTTGTTCAGATTCCAGGTGTTGTACAGCTACTTCAGCCTGATCGAGGAGGCTATCTCCATCTAATTGGGTGGCGGATTTTTTTGCCATGACATTTGAATGATAAATGATGAGAGAGATGAATGATGAATTGGCGCGACGCGCTGATTTATGCGACAAAGATGGGTGCCTGCCTATGTCCAAATTGAACCTTAAGTGGGAAATAAGCGGGAAATAAGTGGGCAACAGATGCTCACCGCACAATCAGCACATTCCCCCAAACCACTTCATCTTCGCCGACCAGGTTAAGGATATAGTAATAGGTGCCGGCGGGCAAGGGCTTGCCATTATACATTCCACCCCAGTCGTTGTAATAAGGCTTGGAGCCATATACCTGCTGCCCCCAACGGTTGAATATGACGATGCTGTTATCGGGGTATTTGGTTAGATAGTCAAAAACGAGAACGTCGTTTATGCCGTCACCATTTGGGGTGATGGCAATCGTACCGCCGGCGTCATCATCAGGAATTCGCACCATTATTCGGATGCTGGCCGTGTCGCAAAACTGGGGACAAAGTGCGTTGCAAACCACGTACTGCGCCAGAGCCAACCCGATTGAATCCAGGTTCGGCTCGAAATCGAGCAAACCGAGAGCATTTAGCGACCAATCTCCTCTGTTGTCTTCGTTAATGATAAAAACAGTCTTGCCAGGTAATTGGCCCAGGTTGTCGTTGGCCAGTAAATTCCAGTTTTCCAGGTCAGATCCAGCAATAATAAGCGTCGTGTCAGATTGTAAGGCGGGCATCTGGTTATTCAAGGTGAGTACAAGGGTGTCAAATGCGATGCCTGGACAGGTGGTAGATGTTACAAGCCAAACGAACCGGTTTTTGCCTGATTTCAGGTCTAATGCCATGGTGGATGCATTATCCACATTGTCTATACTGCTACCGTCCAAAGCTTGCCATTCGCCAACGTCACAGGAACCGATGCTGGCGTTCAGCATGACTTCTTTGGCGCAAACTACGTGATCAGGACCGGCTGATGCGGTGGGCGGTGAACAAACTTCTACAACAGAAAACACGGTATCCGGGCATAATGGATTGAGCCAGCCAATTACCCGATAGTTGGTTGTTACTGTCGGCACAACGGTCAGGTTAGCATTTTGGGTATTATCGGACCATAAATAAGTGCTTGCACCGGAGGCTTTTAGCATAACGGGCATTCCAATACAAATCTTAGGATCAACAGGGTCAATGGCTACATTCGGACGATCTTTTACCTGAATATTTTTGAAAGCTGAACCGCTGCAACCTGACGCTGACACCGTTACGGAATACGTTATGTCGTTGGGTGGGTACACCGTCAATGCCGGCTGATTTGGCCCACCTATACTCCACTGATAGGTTGGGTTGGGCAATGTCGTGTGTGCTGTAAGGAGGATTGCATCTCCTTTGCAAATGATGGAGGTGGAGGCGGAAATGTTGACAATGGCATTACCCGGGAAATATACGACTTCAGCCATACCAGCAACTGACCCAAAGCAAGGCCCGGTATTCATGGCTGTTAACTGGTACTGCGTTGTGGCAGCGGGCATTACCTTGAAGATGTGTGGGTTGGAAGTCGTCGTGATAGCAGGCTGTAGCGCACCATTAACGGAATAGGTAAAAGTATAGGGGGCCTGGCCGGAAAAAGCGATATTTAGTGCTATGCTGTCTCCTCCTATACACGACACCCCAGCTCCGGAAAGCAGCGCGCTTGGGAGGCTTGGATCGCTTTGAACTGCTATTGACGTGGTGGAACTACAACCGTTTATTCCAGTTCCGGTTACGCTATACATGCCCGCCTGAGATACCATTATTGATGGGGCGTTGCCAAGCCCGCCAGTCGGCCCGGTCCAAACCAAGTTGGTCAGCTGCGTTGCGCTTTGAGCACTCAGGCTGACAGATGGCATCGCGCAACTGAGCACGCTGTTGCCTGCAATGGTGATTATAGGTTTAGATGTATCGGCGACAACCAATACAGATACCTGCGCGGAACAGCCTGTTGCAGCCAAGCTCACCGTAAGGTTGTAGGTTCCGGGAATGTTGGCGATAGCGTTTGGTGCAGAAGCCATAAACCCATTCGGCCCACTCCATTGGAATGAAACCCCAGGTGTATTCGATTGACCATTGAGTATGACCGTATCCTGGATACAGGTAAGTGTATCGCCGAAAGCAGCCACATCGGGGATGGTGCCATCATCAATTACCAAAATGTTTTGGGATGTCGTGCACCCATTGGAAGCAGTCCCCACGCATGTGTACAACCCGGCAGTGGTTACCACCCAGGGATTGGCGGAAGCGTTAATGCCTGTGGGGGAAGTCCATAAGTAAGTAATATTTGGTGTTCCGGCATTAGCGGTAAGTGTTGCGGATGTATTGGCACAGGAGATCGGATTGCTTGCCGAAAGTTGAAAATTTGGCGGTTCAAAATCTCCGGTTAAAGTTGCCAATGCAGTAGCAGAGCAGCCATTCGGGACAGTTACGACCAGGGAATAAACACCAGTATCTTGAACTGTCGGATTTTGCAATGTTGATGAAAATCCATTGGGGCCGTTCCATTGGTACGTGGCGCCAGGGGTAGTGGAGTTGCCGTTTAAAATGGCAGTTGGCATAATACAGTTTACTATATTACCCGATGCTGAAACATTTGGGATCGAATTGTCGGCCATCACCACGGCGGTGGCAGTAGCTATACATCCACTTGAACTATCGGTGACAATAAGCGTATAAGTCCCTGTTGCGCTGACAATCGGGTTTTGAACCGTAAATACAACCATGTTAGGCCCCATCCATTTAAAGGATGAGGGTACATTGGAAGTCGCTGATAACGTATCCAAATTGGAAGTGCATGAAATCGAACCGCCTGTAGCAGCAATAGAAGGTACGTTCAAATTGGACGTTACCGTGCATTGTGCTGTCTGAACACAACCTCCTGACCCGGTGACACTTAGCGTATAGACGCCTGCGGTGTTCACTACAGGGTCTTCCAAGCTGGAGGAAAATCCATTTGGCCCGCTCCATTGAAACGAAACACCGGGCGTATTCGAATTGCCATTGAGTATCACCGTATCCTGGATACAATTAAGCGTGCCGCCTGTAGCTGAGGCATTTGGCAGGAAAGAACCGGCAGAAATGGTTTTTGTCGCAGAAGCGGTGCAGCCACCTGAAAAAGTTACGGTTACGGTGTAAACCCCGGATGTACTTACGGTTGTAGTTTGTGTTGTGGCATTGTTGCTCCAGATATACGCAGTCCCTCCTGTCGTGGCCTCTAATTGAACGGATGTACAGGAGAGCACAGTGACAGCGATGGAGACGGGTGGGGCTGGATTAACGGTGATATTTTTGCAACTTGGCTGCCCTGTGCCACACATATTCGTTCCTGTCACGCAAATATTACCGCTGCTCGCTGTACCCCAGTTTACCATGACAGTTTTGCTGTCCTGCCCACTGGTGATACTTGCTCCCGGAGGAACCGTCCAATTGTAGCTGCTTACGCCGGTGATCGGGAGTACTGAATACGTTTGAATCGAGCCCTGACATACAGGTGTACTGCCACTAATGTTCCCCAAAACTGGGGGCTGCAATACGGTAACCTTGACCGTACTGGTAGAAGTGCCAGGGCACCCATTGACATCTTCAAGGCTTGTGATTTGGTAGGTGGTGGTGTTTAATGGGTTATCCTGACGTGTGTCACCGCTGAAGATGCCAGTCAGGTCTCCAAATGGGGAAAGGGTGAATGAGTAAGGCCCGGTGCCCCCGGAAAAATTAAATGTTATGGTGGCAAATCCTCCGTCGCAGATAGTGGTATCTTCGGTCATGTCAACCGAATATGGCGCACATTGATTGCAAATGCCTTCGTCATTGACACAGAAATTACCCCATGATTGGGTACTAAGGTTGGGGTTGTTGGAAATGTCTCCAAAAAAGGGTTGGGGGCATAATTTTTTTAGATTTGGATCAAGGCATCCTGACAAATTATTACTTTCAAGTTGAAGGTTCTGTAGTGTGCTAAGATCCCCTAAAGCCGCTGGGATTTCGCCATCAAGTTGGTTTATTTGAAGCCTGAGATCGACCAGTTTTTGAAGACCATTTAATGTGTTTGGTATTGAACCTGTAAGATTGTTATTGTACAAATATAAGGCAAGAACATTGTGTAAATTATCTAATGAAGCAGGAATAGATCCGGTTAATTTATTTACGCACAATCGAAAGTCACTTACGTTTTGTAAATTGCCCAATGAGCTTGGAATGGAACCACTGAGTTCGTTATCATACAGGTAGAAGGAAATTACGTTTTGAAGATTTCCTAAGCTTGAAGGAATCGAACCAGTCAGGTCGTTCTCACATAATCTCAAATCCGTCAATGTTATTAAGTTGCCCAATGCCGCTGGTATGCTGCCACTTAATTGGTTGTTGCATAGATTCAATGATAACAAATCAGACAAATTGCCCAATGAAGTTGGGATAGTACCGATTAAGTTATTGTTTTCCAGCCAAATCTGAGTCACGCATCCCTGAGCATTTACAGTTATTCCATGCCAACTCCCGATTGGCTGAGCTGTGAGCCAGTTTGTATCATCTGTCCAACCTGCCCCATTTGTAGAATTATATAGGTTAACTAGAACTGCACGATCTGCCACAGGATTGCACTGCCCAACAAGACGCTCCGTTTTGAAGCAAAACAGAAACATAACCAAGCCTGCATACCAGATTGAAAGCTGCAAGCGGGAATATACTGCAAGGAATCCAAAGGGTCGTATTGTTTTTTTCATAAGACAAAAGAGATAAAGTTTCTAAAAGATATCTGTACGTAAATTTCTCTTACTGGTAAAAAAGGAATAAACTTGCTTTCACTCGCCCCGCACCCTCAACACTATAGCCATCGCCGTACCGTCTTTTCGCACAATGGAGCATTTCGCCCGCATCGCCTCCCCCTCCAACTGCACCTTCTCTGGTGCGATGAGCAGCCCGGAAAAGGCATTGGCCAACACCGCATGAAAATTACTCGCCGAGTAGCCACGCATCCGGGCCATTCGCTCGCGCAGGTCTGGTATGGGGTCGTCGCTGTAGAGGATGCAAAGAAAATCGTCACCGGGGTGTGCTAAAACAAAAACGTCGTTTGGAGAAGGGATAGAAATTACCACCTGCTCGCCAGGCACAAACTGGGCTTGCCGGTCATTTTTGGGCCAGTGTAGCTTGACCGCTCCGGTCGGGTCGCAGGAAAACACATATACATACTTCCCGGTGGGTATCGCTGAAGAGCGCAGCATAAACTGCGTTCCTACAGGGAAAGTGCCTTCCGCCATAGTATAGCAGTGTGCCTTTGAATCGTAGATCACGCCTTCAGGCGCAAATTCGAAGGCGTTGCGCAATTCGCTCCAGACAGGGCGAACGAATTCAAATTTCCCTTGCAGGAAAAGCGATGTTGAAAGGTTGCTCGTTGGTCGTTTCAGCGCTAGTTTTTGTTGGCCTGCGGCGGCTGTTCGCGTTTGGGTTGGTGTTGAACTCAAGTGTTTTCGCGTACTGGCATCCGCCAAAATAGGGGCAATTGGTGGACTAAAATCGTAGGGCAGAAACTGATAGGCCATCCGGCAAATCGCCGCAAAATCCTGATAGCTCAAGGATACGAACCCTCCATCGGCCCAGGCCGTACCCCAACTTGACATCAATTCAAACCGCTGACTACGGTCATCATATCCTGTCACCACCAGAAAGTGCTGGTCCAAGTAGTTCTCAGTCTGGGTCGAACGCATTTTCCAGGAACCTATACCCGATGGAATGTCGCGAAAGCTTTTAAATACAGTTAGCATGGCCACTACGGGTAGTCCACCAGCCAATGCATTGCGCACCGCAACTATTTTTTGTTCCGGAGATGATTTCCACTCGAACAACACGGCAGCATCTTTCAGTTTTCGGGTGCTGGCCAATTGTTTAATGGTTTGGTTGGGAACAGCATCGCAATCGCCTTCTGCCGGGTGAAATTCCGAGTATAGGCACACGCCCTGTTCCTTCAATACCTGAATGGCCTTTTCCATGCTGGCCGGTGTATTGCAATCGCCCTTTCCTTGCTTGATCTGGTTGTAAACAAACCAGGGAGAACAGGCCAACTGACTGATTTCTGTCGGGTCGGTTGTATTGGCGCCTATTGCCTCTAATATGGTCATGGCTCCGTAGGCCGCTGCAAAGCCCGCACAGGCTGCGCTGGCTCCCTGGTCGAGGGGCCTCGGACAATATGGGCGTAGGCTTTGGGAAGCGGGCAAACCGTCGTCCCCTTTTTGTCCTTGTTCAAAAAGGGGCATCAGCGGTAGCGCATCGCAGGCTGCACTATCTACCAGCACCCCAAAATTGCCCGGGGATTGCGCGGAGAGTATAATAACACTGCTTACTAAACACAGCGCAAAGCATCCCCGTGACCACTTTTTATATCCGCTTAATAATGGTCCCATTTTTTCAGGCGGTATTTGCTCACAAAACGTTCTTCAAAATATTGGCCGCTTATTTCTTTCAACTTGGCTTGTTTATCGCTCCAAATCTTATAGAGCTCTTTGCCAAGCGTGATCAACATACCCACTTCCATCAGCCCCAATGCCGCTGATTCGTGTTCGATATAAGTGTCAATCTTCAGTTTGCAATTGTTGTTGTAGAAATTGAGCGCATTGTTCAGCTCTGCCTCCAAAGTGGAAGAAAGCTGGTCAGGGTGGTCTATCATAAATGACCGATAAGACGGGTCCGTAAAGTAATCCTTGATACGGCTGAAGACTTTGTCAAATTGTTCTACAGACTGATCGTACCCTTTTTTCACCGCAGCAATTTCTTCAGGCTCAAGCCCCGCCTTTTGGCGATGAAACTCAGCGACCTGATGTTCTATGCTGTCTTTGATCCCGGAGTACTTTATCACGAAATCTGATTTTTCAAGCGATAAGATTGCGGTGTCCCACTTGGGGTGCTTGCCAGATTGAGCACTTATAGACATTGAAATTCCTAGCATTGCCAATAAAGCAATACAAAATGAGTTTTTTTTCATTTATTAAAATATTTATGCTTTAATTTTATTGATTTTAAAAAATTATTACCTTTGCGACAATGATTTTATCAGACAAAGATATTGGTCAGGTTTTGAGATAAAAATTGGTTAAAAAGATACTGTTTTCTATGTTGCAGCATTACATTGAATACCTTACTAATCAAATAAGACAGCATCCTAAAATTCGCAAAAACGCCCAATTAAAGGGCGCCAAGTGGACCAGAAGTGGTTACGACCTGGCAGCAGAAATTGTATCGAATGAATTGGATCAATTGCTCACCGGCACAGAAAAAAAAGAACTGGGCACGACCATCTCTGCGAAGACCCTTTCCAATATGTATCGAGGGGCATACCGACTTAGTTACCCCATTGATCCGCGAACCTTGAACACGCTTACCAAGCTTACCCGTTTTCTTGGCTATCCCAATTGGGATGATTTTGCAGAGACAGCAGATGTCGCCAATCAGGTGCAGGCCGGCGATGACGACCCAGAAAAAGCCGCCATTTATATTCTAAAGGCCGCTATCGCACTTGAATTCAGGTTCTACTGCGCTTTGCCTTCCATTGATCCATCCAAGGCTGAAACCCACTTCAAACCCAATAGCCCGGCATTCAACCGCCTCATGGACAACCTAATGCATTTCCAAAATTCAGGGCAGCATATTGCCAATCCATACAATCCCTCTACCTACGACATCCTTGAAACAGAATTGCTCGAATCTTCAAAGGATCGAGCCCGTTTTCGCACCCGCGAATATTGGCTGCTTTGTTGGTGGGACGATGCTGCCAAACGATATGCCCGCCGACATAAAGCCATTGAAGATCACTTTTATACGCTGGTTAAGACTGATGCTGGTTGGCTGGTGCAGGACAATTCCACTTTAGCCGACGTTCTGGACACTGTTGTCCATCAATAAAGCGGTGCGGGATTAATATTGATCTCCAAATCGGTCACCTCCAAAGCCATAAGAAATATTGATTTCATGAGACTGACCAAACGCCAGGATCTTATTCGATGTATTAAAGTCAAAACCATAACCTACTTTAATACGACTATAAGGAATCAATAAGCCCGCTTCCAGATGAAAAGCACGGCTCATGCCATAACCAGCGCCCATCCAAAATACGCCAGCGATCTGATAGCGGCAGTTCGCATCAAAATGGAACGGTGCATTTGGCACATATTTGAACCACCCATTCAGTTCTAAAAGATAGCCGTCGGCTTCTAAGTGGTGAATCCATCCTGCAAGAGCATAAAAGTGTCGAACCCTGTTCAGGTTAAATTTTTTATCCAATTCATTACGGAAAGTGACATCAAGCCCCAATACCTGGGGAATAGAGAAGCCGCCAACGATGTAATCCTCCCCTCGTCCAAGACGCTTCCAAGCATACATACCCAATCCAACATCGGGATAGATGCGCTTTTGGAGACTTTGATCTGCAAGCAAATCGTCATCCGCATCCCGTGCAATAATCCCATTTAGATCAACACGGAATTGTACCACACCCACAGCAATCCCCCCAGCGATTCCGGCTTCGTCTGGGTCATTTGAAATAACCGCCCCGTATCGGCCATAAACTCCAATGGTGGAAACCCTTCCGGCTTTATCGTGTATGATGTGCCCGCCCAGCAGAGGGCTGACCCGGTCGCGTTTAGAAAAATAAGATCCCTGGATCAATTGGGTTTGTGGCGAACCATCTTTGCCCACCCATTGCTGACGCACACTGGCACCCACAGAACCAGTTTGGTCATAAAGCAAATAACCTGACACCATAGCGGCGGGGTTAATGACGCCGATTTGCTCCCGGTATTGGGTAAACAATGGGAGTTGTTGAGCATTTATCTCCAGCGCAAATAAGCATGCGACAAAAAAAAGCAAATCTGGTAACGTTTTATTCATGTGAGCAAGGTTAAAAATGCTTAGAGGACTTTGCCTTGGCGTAAAACTAATATATTGTATCCGATTGGCCGATAAATGGGAACAAAAGCGCCTTTTTTAGGAACGACAGGTCAATATTAAGGAACAAAAAATACTTGAAGGCTATTTTTCGCAAAACACGCTTTAGTGGAGAAGCCTTTTGGAAAATTCTTTTCCAAATATCCTACTGGTGAAACAAATACACACCATGCAGCCTCCGTATATTTTACGCATACAAATGCTACTTTTGCAAAAAAATATAATGGACAGACAAGCCGCGTTTCGTACGCTTAATCTTCCTGAAAACGCCGACCAGCACAACCTGTTGAAACGCTTTCAGGAACATACCGCTGACCTTCGTCAGCGTATTGGCGACGCTCCTGCACACCTTCGTCCCCAGTTTCAGGAGGCTTTGCAGCAGGCTGAGGAAGCTTATCGGGTACTCGCCGTCAGCGCGGCTTCTACCGACTGGTTACCCGCAGCAGACCGGGTCAATTTGCCTCCTCCCCCAATGGTTAACACAGGCAATTTTTCTTCTCAGGCAACATCGGCGCATGCGTTCCAATTCTCAGGCGGGCAGGCGCCCGCTCCGCTTGGGCTGATGCAACGCGCCGGGCAATGGTTTTTTATAGGAATGTTTGCTGCTTTGGCTGGCATGGCGTTTTTTGGGTTTAAATCCTGTGATGCGGCCAAAGAACTAGAGAACACCAGGCCGCTGGCTGCAAAAACAGAGAAGTACCAGGCCATTATGAAGAATGGGAAATTTAAGGTAAAAAATAGCGGCGAAAAGCCTTTTTGGATTTACAACTACAAAGTTTCCTATATAAAAGGAGATAGTCTGGTTGAATACAGGCCCAAAGCAGCCTCTTCCAAATTGCCCTTTCTTATGGAGCCTGGAAGGACGGTTTTTGAGCCAACGCTGATGATGGGTTCCAATATTATATACAACGGTGAGGTGCTTTTTTACATGATGGTGGTAGTGAATGAAGAGAATGAAAGCCAAGTTTTTTCGGGAATTTGGCAAAATGAAGAGCCTCTTGAAATAAATCCAACCTTTGGCAAACAATGAATAAATTTGCTTTAATCCTGACATTATGCGCCTTCACTGCAAGTTCCGCCATGGCACAAGATGATGGCATCCTCCTCCCTTCCCAAAAAGGCAAAGGCAAAGGCACTTTACCCACTCGCGGCGTCATTAGCCCCTCCACTTCACGTGCACCCGTCGAATCCGTTTTCCTTACCTTCCGCATCACTGTTGACCTGGAAGGCAAAATCTTTGCAGGAAACAAAGAGAAAGCGGGCCTCGACATTAAAAAGGGCGAACCGCTGGAAATCCCGCTTTACAACGATAACTGCACGCTGTTTTTTGTTGGGCCGGATGGCTTCACGTATAAGGAACAACTTAACTTTTCGCCAAACCTACGCGGAACCACTGCTGAGCGCCTACTAAATTTGGAGAAATTGTATCAAATCTTCCTGAAAAAACAAGCGAAACGCACAGTAGAGGAGCGGATTCTCGACGACATTTTTCAAAATATGCAGCCCATTGAATCAGAAGACGCCCTGATCCCTCCCTTTGAAATATCTCGGTTTGAGGTTACGGTAGGTCAGTTCGCACTATTTGCCAAGGATTCAAAATCCAAGCATGACGCCGCCGACATGGATAGCGCCTATATCATTTCCCTCCCTTCTGGCGAACGCGGTTTTAGGATGAACATTGACTGGCGGTACAATGCAACCGGGAGTTTGCGCCCAGTATCCGAATATGATCATCCAGTCGCCAATGTCAGTTGGTACGAGGCCAATGCCTTTTGCGAATGGTTATCGCATAATGACCCAATCTATCAATATCGATTACCCACTGCCAAGGAATGGGAATATGTCGCCAGTTGTGGAAATTACTACAAGTATCCATGGGGCGACGATCCAAATTTCTCTTTTGGAGACTCTTTGACTGCCAACATCGCTGACGTCGCGTTGAAAGCTCGTATACCGAAACGGAAGGAATCAATTTCGCCTGTAAATGATAATTTCCCTTTTACCAGCCCTGGGGGCGCTTTTTATTCTCCGTGTTTTGATCTCTATGACTTAGGTGGCAATGTTGCGGAATGGGTACAGGATGACCGCTACCGCGAAGTCGGGGGGCGCCAAATTCATGAAAAACAAATAAAGGGTGGGTCTTTTTTTACGCCACCTGGTGACAAGTTCCTAGTACAGTCCAAAGATTTTTGGGCACCACAAAAACGCCATTGTGGCATTGGGTTCAGAGTAGTGAGGGAGCCTAAATGAAGAATTTTTATCGTTCAGACTCTCCTACCATATTCACCATTGTAGCCGACACAAGAGCTTTTTGCTGCAAGAAAAAACTGGTCTCTGTATCTCTGTTTGAAAAGGTGTGGCGTACCTCCCGAGCTGTCTGCTGGTCTATGGCCCGAACCTGTAAGCGGCCATCGGATGTATGCTCCAAGCACACCTCAATGGCATAGTTTGGTCGCGGGTTGGCCAATGGCCCAATGACCATTTGCCCTACACTCACCGCATCCTCTGGATGATCAAAGTATTGTACAAGATCAAGCAGCAGATGGTCTTGCTGAGCACTGCGGGTGTAGTACGTTTTCATGCCCTTGCTGTTTAGCGAAGCGTTTTTACGGATCAGTACATCTATCTGAAACTGCCCGGTGCTGGGATTGACCGAGCGAATACCAGCATGATAGCCTGTTACCCCACGAAAACCGTCCGGAAGATCAGATAACTTGTCATTGCCACTCAATTGCCCTGCCCGGATTGCGGCACCGAAAGCAACCGCATGCAATGGCTGGTGAAGTTTCACTTTTGCAGGGTCAATACCTAAACCTTCGGCCAATTGCTGCTTCACTAAAGGCATCATGGATGATCCACCCACCAACAAAAAGGCATCTATGCTTTCAAGCGGTATTTTGGCTTCAAACAGGCATCTGCGACTTATTGCTATGGTCTCTTGCAATACTTTACACGCTTGTTCTTCAAACTCCTGTCGACTAAATGTAATCTCATTGTGCCAGTTCCCAATGAGGATCGTCTTGCGAATGAAAAATTTGGCTGGATCGGAAAATTCGATCTTGATTTCTTCAGCAGCCTTGCGCAGTTGTAAGAGTGCGTATGCTGACCAATGGAACGGCTCGCCAATCTGTTGGGCGATATAAGCTTGCAATATCTCATCAAACTCTCGACCGCCCAGTTTGGTATGCCCGTCTTGGGCAAGTACATCTATGCCTGCTTGAGGATGGTAGGAGAGCACGGTGGCATCAAACGTGCCGCCACCAAGATCATAGACAAAAAATATCCTTTCTTTCCCTTTATTGGCATGAGCCACTCCGTAATGCAACGCAGCCGCCACAGGCTCGTCCAAAAGCCCCAAAAGCGGAATATCGGCCATGGCTGCGGCTATTTGTGTGCTCCGCCGTTGAAGATCGTTAAAGTGGGCGGGCACAGTCAGTATAACTCCCTGCAACTTAGCACCTATAAGTTTTTCGGCATCATTGCGCAGCTTTTTCAGTACCAAAGCCGCCAGTGCTTCTGGATGCCATGCGTTGCCTGCCGAATCAATGGCAAAAGGTTCAGGGTTGCCAAACTGTCGTTTGAAAAAGGATAAAAGGCGTATCTGTTCCGGGGATTGTTCAAATTTTCCCTCAGCTTGCCAGCCAACTAGAGCCGACCCATTGCCGAGGCAAATCGTTGATGGGGTTGCATTTTTTCTGAAATGAATGTCCGGAACAAGCGCAGGTTGACCATCGCGCTCGATGTATGCTGCCAGAGAATATGTAGTGCCAAGGTCTATACCAATTTTCATACAGTAGAACGGTGGGTTTCTCTTTCGGCAACGGTGGAACTAGCTTTATTGGGCTTTGCACGGTATTTCGTCATTTGGCTTCGCAATAGGTTGTGTAAATCGGTCCGAGCCCTGGAGAGGTTGCGGTCAAAAGATGCCTTATTGCGCAGCGCCAGTTGTAAAGCGCTCTCCTGAGATTTTAGGCCTTCCAAAATGATTTTGCTACGGTTGGCTTCGGCATCGCGTATTTCCCTTGCTTGTTGCTCGCTTTTTTGGCTGGCATGCTCGGCTTCTCGCAAAATGGTCTGTACCCACTCCCGCAGGGGAGATAAATTGGCTCGTTCCCAAGTCCGGCTGAACTCCTGAAGCATCCGTTTGGCCTCGCTGCGGAGGTTTTCTTTGGCTGCCGCAGCAAATTTTTCCCGATTTTCGCTTGTTTCCTTGTCCTTATTGCTAAAAAACGTCCAAGCGCCCAGACCGGCAAGTATCACCGTCAGCGGTATGAAATACATTTTGGAAGCATCTTTGCGGAGCGATTGGCCTATTCCAAACATGGTAGCTACCATCATCAACATCATAATGTACATTCGCATACCTGAAAGCATTTCCATAGGTTTTTTCTTTACAGCAGTGGCTTCATAATTTCGTTCGAAGCGCAATGTTTGGGCGATGATTTCTTCAATCCTGGCGGGCCCTGACAATACCGGAGGCGGAAGCGTAAGTGCCAGGTTGTGGTCGGCTAGGTATTGTTTGGTATTCTCTTCAATGGCCACGATGAAGTCTTCAGCACGAGCACTGTTTTCGGTTGCATATTGCCGAAGCATTTGAGCAAAATAGCCCAACCAGGCTTGTTTAAAG